>JAPLFE010000161.1 GCA_026390855.1 Chlorobiales bacterium
TCTGGATGAGCCATGGTGATAAAGTAATCAGACTACCTGAAGGGTTTAGAATTACTGCAAGCAGTGGAAACTCTGAAATGTGCGCTATTGAAAGCTTCGGCAGCAAAGCAGCTCTTAAAATTTATGGCCTGCAGTTCCACCCTGAAGTACAGCATACCCTATACGGCAAGCAGCTTCTTTCGAATTTCCTTATCACTATTGCTGGTATAAAACCAGACTGGTCGTCAAAAAGCTTTATCGAGCACCAGATCGAAGAGATCAAGCGTAAAGTAGGTAAAAAAAATGTGATATGCGGTATTAGCGGTGGGGTAGATTCAACTGTTGCAGCAGTTATGGTCAGCCGAGCCATCGGTAAACAATTACACTGTGTCTTTGTTGATAACGGCCTTCTGAGAAAAAATGAAGCTGAAAAGGTAATGAGCTTCCTCAAGCCTTTGGGACTTAACGTAACTATGGCTGATGCATCCGAGCTGTTTCTAAAGCGACTGAAAAACGTTGCTGCACCTGAAAAAAAGCGCAAAATCATAGGAAGAACATTTATCCAGATATTTGAAGAACATATACACGATGAAAAATTTCTGGTACAGGGAACTCTCTATCCTGACGTGATTGAAAGTGTCAGTGTAAAGGGTCCTTCGGAAACAATCAAATCACATCATAATGTTGGCGGATTGCCGAAGCGCATGAAGTTAAAACTTATTGAACCACTTCGAGAACTGTTCAAAGATGAGGTTCGCTCTGTAGGACGCGAACTTGGTATTGAGGAAGATATTCTGATGCGCCATCCATTTCCGGGCCCTGGACTGGCCGTCAGAGTACTAGGATCAGTCAACAAAGAAAGGCTCGATGTGTTAAGAGATGCTGACGAAATCTATATTGAAGAATTGAAATCAACTGGACTGTATAGCCAAGTCTGGCAGGCTTTTGCCGTGCTACTGCCAGTACAGTCAGTAGGGGTTATGGGAGATAAACGAACCTATGAAAATGTGCTAGCACTGAGAGCCGTTGAATCATCGGATGGTATGACAGCCGACTGGGCCCAACTACCACATGATTTCCTAGCGCGTGTTTCAAACCGTATCATCAATGAAGTACGAGGGATCAACAGGGTTGCTTATGACATATCCTCAAAACCTCCTGCTACTATTGAGTGGGAGTAACACAATATCCATAACTCGTTTTTCCTAAGAGTTGCTCTTTTAATGACTGCAAATTAACCTCAAAGATTCTCATATAACTGAACCTTTGAGGTTTTTGTTTATACTCTTTCACATTATAAAAGTCATTGAAAAACATACTCTTCATATTTATAACCCGACCTTAAAACCAAGAAATACTTTATTACCTGGTACTTTATAATTTCCATTATCATTATCGAGTTTTAACTGGTAGGTACCAAAATATCTGTACCGTAGATCAAGAAAAAGATTCAAGGCCACTGGAACGGTAATACCGGCGCCAAACTGATAACAAAGCCCCGAATAAGTTTCGGAAATTGTGTTAGGAGGATTTACCTTATTATGGATACTAGCTTGGGCGAGCCCAATACCAGCCATAAGATACAGATTAAATACACTACACTTGGAATCGTAGAAACCATTCGCCATATACGATGTCACTGAATCATCACCCTTGAAAGAAAAGATTCCTGAATTAATTATGATTTTATCAGCATCGTTTTTCTGATAAACAATTTCAGCCTCAAGCCTGAAATTGTCAAAACCCTTTACAAAGGCACTCGTAAGGTCAATAGCTGAAGTTTCAGGTACGGTTTCCTGCTGAGTTTGTAGAGTGGAAATATTTGTTTTTACATCACTAATCGATGATTCATCGATATACTCGTTTATATGATATGTATCGGCGGCATAGGTTGGAATGCTTAACATGCACGCAGTAAAAACAGCAAAAAAAAAAGAGAATTGTTGTTTTACGAAAAACATAAATTTGTCATAGATAGCAATTATACAGAGCCCTCATTGAATACGTATTTTTACCGAATTATGGCGGCTCGGTAAATTTTAAACACTGTTATCATTTCTTTAATGGATGTTTTCCATTTTTTAGTATTTCAGTGCCATATAATGTCTAAAATATCACTCAGAAACCCATTAGTACTTTGGAAAAAAGAACTTAGAAAAAAAATATCATATCACTATTTAATAAATACTTATGCCAATCAGTATCATTAAACTCCAGTACAAATTGGCAATTTTCAAATCCCTCCAAAAAGCAACTCCCGATTTTTGGAAAAATGGGTCTTGTGATGATGCATAATAAGTATTTGACCGGATGCATCTTTGGTTGACATGATCAAATACCATTTATGATGAAATCAACCGTGCAACCAGCCATTTATCTCTTAAGCATTTGCTTTATATGCTTCCTTTTTGGATGCCATTTGGGTACAACTGAACATTCCGTCGATAATACATGTCAACTAGTTATAACCCCTCAATTTGATGCTGTAAAAGACTTTAAAGAAGGTCTGGCCGTTATACGGATTGGAGATTCAATTTCTGCAAAACATGGCTTTATTGACATGCAGGGGAAACTGTTCATCGCCCCAAAATTTGATGAAGTACATGAATTTTCAGAAGGTCTTGCTGCAGTGAGAATTGGTGATGAAACCAGTGGTAAATATGGATTTATTGATAAGCGAGGGAATAATGTGATTACTCCGCAATTTTTCTTTGTTGGTGACTTTTTAGAAGGTCTTGCAATAATGAGGGATGGTGATGCATACACTGGTAAATATGGATTTATTGATAAGCGAGGGAAAAAAGTAGTTACCCCGCAATTCGATGCTGAAAACAGTTTTAAAGAAGGCCTCGCCGCAATGAGAGTTGGTGATGCCATTTCAGGTAAATGGGGGTTTATTGATAAAACAGGGACACAGGTGATCCCCCCTCAATTTGATTGTGTAGGTGATTTTTCAGAAGGTCTGGCACTAATGAGAAAAGGAACTGATAAATCGGGTAAATGGGGCTTTATTGATAAAAAGGGAACAATTGTCATTAACCCGCAATTTGACTATGCTGAACCCTTTAAAGATGGCCTTGCGGTTATTAGAATTGGTGATCAGAACCGAGGAAAATGGGGGGCGATTGATAAACAGGGGGCAATTGTCATTAATCCGCAATTTGATACTGGATGTCGATTTTCAGAAGGCCTGGCGGCAGTAAGGATTGGCGATGCAAGGACAGGGAAATCGGGTTTTATTGACAAAAAAGGAAAACTTGTCATCAGTCCGAAATTTGAATTGGTGGGTGACTTTTCGGAAGGTCTCGCTGCAGTCAGAATTGGTGATGGAACAACAGGAAAATGGGGGTTTATTGACAAACAGGGTAAAATCGTCATCAATCCGCAGTTTGATTATGCCGGTAAATTTTCAAATGGTCTCGCGCCAGTGAGGATTGGTGATGCGGCAACAGGAAAATGGGGATTTATAAGTAAATAAAATGAAACTCTTTAATTGCATCTGATATGAGAGAACTTCTCCTTATCAATATTACAGGCCCTGATAAACCGGGATTGACGTCAAAAATAACGTCAATCCTTTCTGGTTATAAAATACCCGTCCTTGACATCGGTCAGGCTGTCATCCATAACCATCTTTCTCTGGGAATGCTGGTGGAGGTACCAAAAGAGTCGGCTTCATCACCTGTACTGAAGGATCTACTCTTCTGCGCCCATACGCTTGGCATCCAGATTACCTTTACACCTGTATCCGATATGGAGTATGATGAATGGGTGATGGAACAAGGTAAGCCCAGATATCTGCTTTCATTGCTTGCAAGAAAAATAACAGCTGAACAACTTGAACGGGTTTCATCAATCATTGCTTTGCATAGCCTGAATATCGACACCATCACCAGGCTCTCAGGACGTATTCCACTTGAAAACGGTCAGAGAGGACATACCAAGGCTTGCGTTGAATTTTCTATACGAGGCACGCTGCAGAACGAAAACAGGTTCCGGGAGCAGATACTTGCTATTACAGATAGTCTGGGGATTGACATAGCCTTTCAGGAAGACAATATTTTCCGACGTAACCGAAGACTGGTAGTGTTCGATATGGACTCGACACTCATTACCTCCGAAGTGATCGACGAACTTGCTTTGGAAGCAGGTGTCGGGCTTGAGGTTGCGGCTATTACGGAACAAGCCATGCGG
>JAPLFE010000077.1 GCA_026390855.1 Chlorobiales bacterium
TCCAGATTACCATACACAGAAACCTGACCAACCCCAGGAACCCTCGACAAGGCGTCAACAATATTGATTTTGGCATAGTTCTGCAAAAAAATCTGATCATGCTCTTTTACATCGCTCACTAAATTGATGAGCATAATCTGGCTGTTCTGGCGCTTGACTGTCGATATTCCTATCTGGTTGACCTCAGCGGGCAGTTGGCTTGTGGCCTGCGCCACCCTGTTCTGAACATTCACGGCAGCCTGGTCAGCATTTGTACCCTGCTTGAAAAAGACTGTTATGGAAAGAGAGCCATCATTGGCAGAGGTTGAGGTCAGGTAAGTCATGTTTTCAACCCCATTGATGGCCTGTTCAAGCGGGGGCGCTACTGAACGACCAACGGTTTCCGCACTGGCACCTGGGTAACTGGCCGACACAACAACACTGGGAGGGGCAATATCTGGGAATCGGGTGATCGGCAACTGGTATATACCTACTACACCGAGGATTACCAGAATCACCGATACAACCGTGGCCAGAACCGGCCTTGAAATAAATCGTTCAAACATGGATACTTGCTTTTAGCTCGGCCAAATCGTTGTACAAAAAAATACCGTATTTCACTTAACAGTTTTTGCCACGGGAGCCAACACTGTTTCCGGCGCACTCTTCTTCGGATTGATAACCATACCGTCCTTTAGTTTATCGATACCTGAGGTAACAATAGTATCTCCCTGCTTCAGGCCTTTACTCACTATATAATTATTACCACTTTTTCCAGAAACTGTTACAACCTGCTCCCTTACCTTGTTGCCTTTATCAAGGAGAAAAACGAATATCTTATCCTGCAGCTCAAAGGTCGCAGGCTGCGGCACAAGAAGTGCGTCATGGAAAAGTGATTCAATCACAACTTTTCCTGTATTGCCTGAACGCAGCAAACCATGTGGATTCGGGAAAACAGCTCTTATCCTGACTGAAGCCGTAGTTTGATCAAACTGCCCGCTTATAGCGCCTATAGTACCTTTTTCAGAATACCTGCTACCATCCGACATAACCAGGGAAACAGGAGAAATCTTCTGCAGCTTTTCCTGTATGGTCGTACCTGCATACTGCTGGCGAAAACGCATAAAATCATTTTCACTCATGCTGAAATAAGCATAAACGTCACTGACATCACTGAGAAGAGTCAGCCATTCGCTCTGATTTTTACTGACAAGGCTACCAAGACGTAACGGTATCTTTCCGATATACCCGCTTACAGGTGCTTTAATAACAGTATAATCAAGATTCACCTGTGCAGAACGAGTGGCGGCTTTCGCCTGCTCAACGGCGGCTTGAGCAGCATGATTATTTGCCTTTGCTGTTTTAAGCTGAATATCAGAGATCACTTTATTCTGCACCAGAGGAACAAGTTTTTCCTCGTCAAGTTTAGCGACAACAAGCTTGGCTTCAGCTGCATGTTGAGAAGCCAACGCACTGTTGTACTGCTCACGATAGGCCCGATCATCGATTTTAAAAAGCGGCTGCCCCTTTTTAACAAAAGAACCTTCATCAACATAAATAGTCTGAAGTGTGCCGTCAACCTGCGGCCGAATTTCGACATTGACTTTTCCTTCAAGCAGCGCTGAATAAAATGTAGTAACCGTTGCATCTGAACGATTTACCGTCATAACCGGAAGTTTTGGCTTTTCCTTCATCCCTGCATCTTTGCCATTATTTCCAGGGCCGCAACCATAAAAGAGTACCGGAAGGCATATTCCCATAACTAATGCCACCCTGACAAACCTGCTTCCCAGATTATTGTTCATATATCTTTTTATTTATCCGCTGAAAATCTGTTCGATTCATCTTTCTCAGATAACCGGAACATTCTAGTCCGAAAATCAACCGGCATCATACCGGTTTGTACTTTAAAAAACCTGCTGAAATATGCCTGATCACTGAACCCAAGCTCAAAAGAAATCTCTTTGAAGCTTTTCTTTCCATACGCAATCTCCCTTTTTGCCTCCAGGATTAGCCTGATATGTAGAATACGGGTCAAGGTTAGATCATATTTTTCATGAAGAATCTCGTTCAGCCGTTTAGGAGTAATGCCAAGCGCTAAAGCATAAAAACCTGCATATCGTTCTTTTCGAAAATTTGCTTCCAGCAATTCAAACAACTGGCTTATACGCTCGCCAACCTTGTCAAAAGAAAAGGCCGGTTCATGATTACTTCTTAAGAGATGCAGAAGAAAAGCCTTGAGATACGCCAAAAGAATAAAAAAGTCCTTATTTCCCCGACACTCAACCACCATAAGCCCTGCAAGCTGCAAAAGCACACCGCTCTCTGCATCGCCGAGCCTGATGCTTCTGTTCATAAATGGATTGAACAGAACCCTGAGCTGCGGATCCATAATATTGCTGAACATTTCCCGTGAAAAGACCATTACATAACCAGAGGGTGCTGGCCCCTCATAGGCATGCACCTGTCCGGGAGCCATAAGATAAACACGGCCTGATTCAACAGGGTGGGGTTCAAAATCAATATAATGAACAGTACCAAGGGATGACGTAAACCAGAGTATCTCAAAAAAATCGTGACGGTGATTGTCACGAGAAAGTTCAAACCCTAAATCATTAATACTTATAATCTTAAAAAACGTATTCTCAAGTCTGGCAACCGGTATATCCTGAGTCGTGTTCACCTCATGCATTTATTGGTTTACAAATCCTTTTCTTTTAATGGCTTTCGTTCATCCTGGATTGCATAATCACGAAGTATGAAGGTAAACATAACTTGTAATGACTTAAATAAGTTTATACAATCTTCCGCAATATTTGGATTATTTGAACATTTTCGACTCATCATAGTCACAAGTGGCCATAATGAACCTTACATATCTGAAATCATCACCAGAGAAGTATAATCCAGTTAACGATACCGCTGTTCAAGCGCAAGCAACTGTTTTTTCAACACCAACCCTCCTCTGTACCCGGTAAGAGTCCCGTTACTGCCAACAACTCGATGACAGGGAATAAATACGGGTATAGGATTTCTATGGTTCGCCATCCCAACAGCCCTGACGGCGAGGATATTTCCAGTAATCACGGCAATATCCTTGTAAGTGACCGTTGTTCCATAGGGAATCGTACCAAGATTTTTCCAGACATGCAGCATGAACGGTGTCCCAGTTGGAGCAATTGGAAAGGAAAATTCTTTCAGATTTCCCGCAAGATAGCTGTTCAACTGACGAAATGCCTCTGCGATAAGTGTCGTTTCACGAAACTCAGCATCCTGCGGGGCAACACTTGATTCAAAAAAGAGGTTAGTTATACAGTCATTGCACTCAGCTATCCCAACTTTACCTATATCAGTCAGTTGATGATGCAAAAAAAGGGTTTTATTCATATTACTCCATTATCATTATGTTAATTAACTTTCAGACAGAATATGAAAACACTTTTCAAGTAATATTTTGAACAGCAATCAAAAAAATACAATGGGGGAATTACCATGAAACAAATGTTTTTTTTGGTCTGTACACTTGCTCTTATCGGTGTAAACAACGCATTTGCTCAAGAATTCACGTTGAAAAGCGAGGACTTAAAGGGGCAGTTGACTGAGGAACAGGTATTTTCAGGTTTTGGTTGCACAGGAAAAAACATTTCTCCATCCCTGAAATGGTTAAATGCACCACCTAATACAAAAAGCTTTGCAGTCACTGTCTATGACCCTGATGCACCAACAGGAAGTGGCTGGTGGCATTGGGTTATATTTAACATCCCATCAAATATAAAAGAACTAAAAAAAGATGCGGGGAATCTGCAAAAAGGGTTGGCACCTAAAGGCTGTACACAAAGCCTTACCGACTATGGCATGCCTGGGTTCGGTGGAGCCTGTCCTCCAGTGGGTGACAAACCTCATAGGTACATCTTTACCGTATACGCACTCAAAGTAGCGAAATTGGATGCCGAAGAAAAAACGCCACCAGCCATGGTCGGATTCATGCTCAATCAGAATGCAATCGCAAAAGCTTCCATTATTGCATACTACGGACGATAAAAACAATCGAAAACTGGTAACGCACGATTATTTTTTTTACCATTCCGTCGTTATTTTCTATGCAAAAAATGAGCTATAAGAAAAGGAGTCAGTAATGGGTGAGGAATTTGAAGTAAAAGGACCACATGAAGAAGTACTTGAAGGAGGAGAAGGAGGCGAAGGGGATAAAAAATTCAATAATCGCATTGCAGTCATTACTGCGATCATGGCCACTTTAGGAGCATTACTCTCTTACGAAGCCAGTTTTTCGCTCAGTGAAGCCATCATGTTCAAAAATGAAGCCGCTATAAAAAAAACAGAAGCCGCTAATCAATGGAATTATTATCAGGCAAAAAGCAGCAAACAAAATTTAGCAGATCTTGCTGTAAAAGTATCTTCTGGTAAAGACCAAGAAGTCAAAAAAAATGATGTTGCACGTTACGAGGCTGAAAAATTAGAAATTAAAAAGAAAGCCGAAAGTACAGAGAAGCTATCTCTTGAGGCTGATGAACACTCCGAGAAGTTCATGCACTCCCACCATCGTTGGGCTACTGGAGTTACAATGCTGCAGATCGCAATTTCACTTGCAGCGATAACCATTCTGACGCGCCGGAAATGGCTTGAATATGCAAGTTTAACCTGCGCCAGTATTGGGGTGGTTTTTGGAGTGCTTGCATGGTTTGGAATTTAAAATGCTCTAAAATCAAAAGCTCCGCTAATGCGGAGCTTTTTGTTGCGGTACTGACAGTCCTGCAATAACATCTCTGAGCCTAATTTCACGAAAGCTTTGGAAACTGGATATAATCAATTCAAAATAAAGGATCTGCTGCGCCAAGCAAAAAAACAATGATAGCCTGAAGCACCAAAATACCTCCCCCTTATTATTTACATCAAATAGAATACATTATTCCGGTCCTGATTCATTATATTCGCCCAGCATTTGACGTTTTCCCTAAAAACCCGGATTTACTCGTAAAGAAACTATCATTTTGCCGGCTTTTTTTGAGCAAACTCTTCGGATACGCAATAGTTGGAATGATCAACTTTACAGGGAGATTCACATTGTTTTTGCTCGTTTCCGAAACAAGAAATTACAGTACATTTAACATCATCAAGTGGAGTTACCATAAATCGAATCATTGATATTACCGAGCTTGCCCTTCGGGACGCACACCAGAGCCTGATTGCCACTAGGCTTGGAATTGAAGATATGACAGGGGCCTGCAAAGACCTCGACGATGCTGGCTACTGGTCGTTGGAATGCTGGGGTGGCGCTACCTACGACTCATGCATCCGCTTTCTGAACGAGGACCCGTGGGAGCGCCTGCGCACATTCAAAAGGCTCATGCCAAAAACACCACTCCAAATGTTGCTGCGCGGCCAGAATCTTCTGGGGTATCGCCACTACCAGGATGAGGTGGTGGAGCGATTCTGCAACAAGTCAGCAGAAAACGGTATGGACGTCTTTCGGATTTTCGACGCACTCAATGATCTGCGAAATATTGAGACCTCGGTACGTGCAGTCAAAAAGGCAGGCGGGCACGCTCAAGGGACGATCTGCTACACCGTCAGCCCAATTCACACCATAAATCTCTTTGTTGACCAGGCCCGCAGACTTCAGGATATGGGAATCGATTCCCTCTGCATCAAAGACATGGCAGCTCTTATCAAACCTCAGGCAGCCTTTGATCTGGTAAAAGGAATTAAAGAAGCCTGCGGAAATGATTTTCGGGTGCATCTCCATGTTCATGCTACTACAGGAGTTACGCTAGTCAGCCTGATGAAGGCAGTTGAGGCTGGAGTGGATTGCGTGGATACTGCAATCAGTTCCATGAGTCTTGGGCCAGGGCATAACCCCACGGAAAGCTTCATCGAAATGTTGGAAGGCACAGGCTACACCACCCGGATCAACATGGAAAAGGTACGGAAGGTAAAGACTCATTTCATGACGATGCTGGGACGTTACAGCGAGTTTCTCTCACAAGTTACAGGCGTGGAAACTGAGATCTTCAAGAGCCAGATCCCTGGAGGCATGCTTTCAAACATGGAAAGTCAGCTCAAACAGCAAGGTGCTGGCGATCGTATGAAAGAGGTACTAGAGGAAATACCGCTTGTCCGCAAGGATACTGGGTATGTCCCTCTTGTAACCCCCAGCAGCCAGATCGTAGGCACCCAAGCAGTCCTTAATGTCCTCATGGGAAGATACAAAGTCCTGACTGGTGAATTTGCTGACCTCATGCTCGGCTATTACGGCGCAGTACCTGGCGAAAAAAATCCTGAAGTGGTAAAAATGGCACACGAGCATGCCCACAAAAAGCAGATCCACTGCCGGCCTGCAAATCTCTTGAAGCCAGAATGGGACAAGCTTCGTTCGGCAGCCCTTGCGATTACCGGATGCAGCGGTACGACTGAAGATGTGCTGACCTATGCTATGTTCCCGCAGGTGGCACCAAAATTTTTTGCCGAACGCCACGAAGGGCCTCGAAACCTTGGTCGGAACCCTGCGACCGGCGAATCAGAAACACAACCTGCAGAAGGTCATCAAGGGGCGATCACCGGACCCATCACTTACTCCGTGACCTTGAGCGGCCGTCAGCATAAGGTGACTGTAACGCCTTACCAGTAGTAATTATAATAATAAAATGTGAGCATTGTCGGGACGCCATGAATATTGAAGAAATAGTACAAGATCTGAACCAGCGGAAGGAAAAGTTGCAATTAGGAGGTGGGCAGGACAAAATCGATCGCCAACACGATGCAGGGAGTCTCAGCGCACGTGAACGTATCGGCGTACTTCTCGATCAGGATAGTTTTCAAGAATCAGGACTTTTTGCCAAACACCGCTGCACAAACTTCGGCATGACCGACAAAGAGATGGCGGCAGATGGTGTGGTCACCGGAGCAGGCAGTGTCAACGGAAGATTGGTGCATCTTGCCAGCCAGGATTTCACCGTCGTCGGCGGGTCTGCCGGCGAGGCGCACTGTAATAAAATAGTGCAGATGATGCAGTCTTCACTCAAGACCGGCTCGCCCTTCGTCATGATCAACGATTCAGGTGGCGCACGTATTCAGGAGGGTATCGATAGCCTTTCCGGCTATGGCAAAGTCTTCTACAACAACGTCATGCTCTCTGGAGTTGTGCCGCAAATCTCAATCATCTGCGGCCCATGTGCCGGAGGTGCAGCCTACAGCCCGGCCTTGACCGATTTCATCATTCAGACCCGTGCGGCCAGGATGTTCATCACCGGTCCCTCGGTCATCAAGGCAGTAACCGGCGAAGTAGTTACCGCTGAAGAGCTAGGAGGACCGATTGCACAGATGAATAACTCTGGAGTTGTTCACTTCATCGCTGAAGACGATCTGGATGCCATCGCAATCTGCAAGCGCCTGTTATCATTTCTCCCCTCCAATAATCTGGAGGACTCACCCCAGTTGGAGGCGGAAGATATTATCATTCCGGACAAACGTCTTAACACCGTTATTCCCCTTGACCCGAAACAGCGGTACGACGTTCGGGAAGTAATCGGTCATATTGTTGACAAAGCCGATTTCATGGAGGTACAGTCTTCATTTGCCGCCAATATCGTCATTGGTTTTGCCCGGCTTCAGGGACGCGCAGTAGGGATCGTAGCCAACCAACCCAACGTCATGGCTGGAGTGCTCGACATTAATGCATCGGACAAGGCCGCTCGCTTCATCCGATTCTGCAATGCCTTCAACATTCCGCTCATCACCTTTGTCGATGTCCCTGGCTTTCTGCCAGGTGTCGAACAGGAGTATGGAGGAATCATCCGGCATGGAGCCAAGATGCTCTTCGCCTACGCAGCCGCCACCGTACCAAAAATCACAGTAGTCCTTCGCAAAGCTTATGGTGGGGCCTATCTGGCCATGTGCAGCAAGGATCTCGATGCAGATAGAGTCGTATCGTGGCCTTCTGCCGAAATTGCTGTCATGGGCGCTGATGGTGCCGTAGACGTTATCTTTCGCAATGAGATCAAAAAGGCGGACGATCCCGCAGTGCGCCGTCAGGAACTGGTCAAGGAGTATCGCGAAACCTTCGCCACCCCCTACGCTGCAGCAGCCCATTTTCAGGTAGATGATATCATCGAACCGGCTGAAACGCGCCGCTATCTAGCCATGTCTCTCGATTTTCTCCATTCCAAACGGGAATTCAGGCCCCAGAAGAAACACGGCCTGATTCCGCTTTAATATTATTCCAATGGAAGCAACCATCTCTGAGCCCATAAACAATGAGCCCAAAATAACTCAGGAGCTTTTGGTAATCATGTCGGCTGCCATCGCCGCCTATCTGGGAAAAAACGTCCGGATCCGCAGGGCACGCTTCATTAGCAACCAGGGACCAAGTTCCTGGTCTCAACTGGGGCGCGTCTCCATCCAGTCATCTCATACCTTCAGCACCACTAAATAAGGAATCATACTGTGCAGTTGATCTTGACCATAGACGGAAATAAATATATCGTTGACGTGGATGTACTGGAAGGAGAGGAAATCCGGACTCCAGAATCGTTTCAGGAACTGACCTCCACCATTCAGTCAAAGCAGGTAATAGCTCCCTCGCCCCAACCTCTGGCAATGCAGCCCGTTGCAGACGGTCTACCCGACGATAAGGTCTGCCGGAGTCCCATTGCAGGTATCGTGCAACGAGTCAATGTCCAAGTGGGTCAAAAGCTCCAGATAGATGACCTGCTGGTTGTGCTGGAGGCCATGAAGATGGAAACAAATATCACGGCCCATACGGACGGTACCGTTAAAAAAATTATGGCATCACCAGGAGAGGCAGTAAAAAGCGGCCAGGCTCTCATCGAATTCGAGTAAAACTCGTATCATCTCCAGCCCACCGAAGGAACTCCCCTTTTCTTTGGAGAATCTTTTAAAGGTTTTCAAGAGACTGAAGAAAGGGGAATCCGTATAAAGGAAATCCTGTGATAGTCACGGGTTTTTAGATAAACTTGCCGGTGCCGCATCCTCCTCTAATGCAAAGAATTGCATCCCCTATATCAGCCATGGAACTTGATAGCAAAGTTGAGTCTAACCCTGTTCATTCAAGTCAGGGTAACTCAATCTAAGTTTTCTATGCCGACAAACTTTATAAGGGTTTAAATTCTTTCAAAATCTATAAACCCACGCTCGACATCTGCCAGAACAAGCTTTACTTTAATCTGTTGACCAACTTTGATTTTCCCAATTTTCCTGATCAGTCTCCCCTCAACTGGCGGCATCAATAATCTCACCCATGTACCCTTATCTGCATGACCGGTAACGATTGAATCAAAATGATGACCAATCATTGGTCCCAGTAATAAAGCAGCTTCAGACTTGCGCACACGGCGCTCGACCTTACGAGCTGCATCCTCTTGACGGGTACAATGTGCAGCTAAATATTCAAGTTCATTAACTCCATAAGGGGCTGGACTATTGGTAAGAATTGCCTTCATCATTCTTAAGGTTATTAAATCAGGATAACGTCTGTTTGGTGCAGTGGAATGAGTATAGTCACGCTCAGCAAGGCCAAAATGTCCAACTGACTCTTCTCCCGGAATTTCTACCACATACTCCCCTGACCCCATCAGCTTAATAATAATCAAAGAGAGGTCAGGAAAACGTAATGGGTCTGCCTTATGCCTTACAGCCAGGAAGCTTTCAAGCGCTTGTGCCTCAGGTTTATTGGGCAATGAATAACCATATTCATTTGCTACTTCTACAATTCGCATCCATCGCTCAGGTGACCTTACGACCCTGCGAAGCGATGCTGACCCTTGTTCAGCTAAAAAATTTGCTGTACAAGCATTGGTAGCTATCATGAATTCTTCAATTAACTGCCGGGCTCGATTCTGTTCCTGTTGTTTAATTTCAACAACACGTTCACCTTCAAAAATTGCATGTGGCTGAAATGTCTGAAATTCAAGAGAACCTTTTCTGTGCCTGTGTAACCGCAATTTTTGCGCCACAGTATCTTGAACGCGCAACTGTTTGTCCAGACCCTGCACGACCGATGCAGCCAAGGGAAGATCACTTTCTCCTTCAATCCAGGCAGAGACGGCATCATAAGCAAGCTTCGCTTTATTTCTTACCAATGCACGTTCAACAGTTGAGTTAATCACAGTATAGTGGACCCGGATTTTTAGACACTGGATTAAGTTGGTAACTTGCCCAAAACCGGAGCAGGTTATGAGTGAAAAGAAACGGAAAAGTTTCAGTAGTGAATTCAAAGCCAAGGTCGCACTTGAGGCGATCCAAGGC
>JAPLFE010000049.1 GCA_026390855.1 Chlorobiales bacterium
CATGAGTTCGGATGGCCAATACCAAAATTGTACTCCTGCTCTGGTTTTCTGTATCTTGGCAGAATAACCTTTTGCCTAATAACCTCAGTGAATTAATGATAGCCGAGCATTTGCTTTTTCAGTCTGACGGAGGATTTATCCGTATACCGATCTGGGGCCACATTCCGCTGAGCAGGCCATTAAAAAAGATTCTTTCTCATCCTTCGTTCCTTCGGCTCAAAGGCATCAGGCAGCTCTCCTTTTCGCAGCAGGTTTATCCCGGTGCCACTCATACGCGCTTTGAGCATTCCATAGGTGTGTATCATCTTATGAAGCTTATTCTACAGCGCATGCTGACCAGCCCTTTAGCCCTCAGCCTGCAGGATGACAATTTTAAATTTGATGAACATAACTGCAGAGTTCTGTTATCAGCATGTTTGCTGCACGATATAGGCCACTTTCCTCATGCCCATATTATTGAGGAACAAATTCCCCTGTGTGGGAAAGAACCAGTATTTTTGCATCATGAAGAACTTTGTCGCCACTTTATTTATGAGGAAAATCCCGGAGTTTCCACGATAGCTGAAATCCTCAACGAGGAATGGAAGGTATCGCCAGAAGTTGTTATAAACCTCATTACTGGCGGTTCCGGAAACAGGTTTGGCAAACTTATCAGCGGTACGCTCGACCCTGATAAAATGGATTATCTCATGCGCGATGCTCACCATTGCAACATTCCATACGGGAGCATCGATATCGAAAGACTGATTGAATCTTTTGTACCTGATCCTCAGCGTGAAAGGTTTGCCATAACCGAAAAAGGTATTGCGCCACTTGAAAGCCTGCTTTTTGCAAAATACATGATGATGCGCAACGTCTATTGGCATCATACCAGCAGGGCTCTTTCGGGCATGCTTCGCCGGCTTTTGCAGGATATAGCCAGCGAAAGATTACTCTCACCTGAAACCATGCGTGAACTTTTTTACAGTAATGCCGATGATCGGGTACTGCATGAACTGAAAAACCTTATACCAGCAAAAAATCATCCTCTTGGAACCCTACTCGACGATATCCTCATGCGCAGGGTTTACAAAAGGGCAATAACCATACAACCCTACCTGCAGGATTCTGCACAGGTCGATGAGCGGTGGTTCATTTATAATGGCGACCAAAAGGTTCGCCGATCTATGGAACTGGAGATTTGTGGCTTTCTCAACAAACGATATCATCTTGGGCTGCATGGCCATGAAGTATTGATTGACCCACCCTCTAAAAAAGATATTTTTGATTATGCAGATTTAAAAGAGCTGAGGGTCTACCCTACCCGGTCCGAACACATCCATTATAACCTGCAGCTTGAATCGGAGTACATTCGGTTTGACGATTTAAATGAATCGGTATTCCAATCCGATTTTATTCTTGCTTTTGAGCGTTATACAAAAAAATTCAGACTGCTCTGCCAGCCAGATCTTGTAGAGCGCATTGTCGAATCACGAGAAGAGATTATGAGTATGTTACAACGGTAAATCTTATATTATTGTAAAATAAACCTCATAGCACAATGGAACAACAGGACAAATTTTACAAGGGGCTTTTCTTCGGTGCAGTTCTTGGTGCAGCTGCCGGTACAATCATGGGGTTACTGTTCGCCCCGCACAAAGGCACTGAAACCCAGCAGATTATTTCGGGCAAAGTAAAACTTGCGCTCGACAAAGCAACCGATTTATACGAAAGCAAAGAGAACGATAGTGCCTACAGCAATGATGCAAAAAAACGCTCACAGGAAATAATTGATACCGCTCGTGACGAAGCAAAAAAAATTCTGAACGAAGCAGACAGCATTATCAAGGAGATCAAGGGATATCCTAAAGCCCAGGAAAACTGATTTATGCTGACATACATTGGCGCTAACACAACAACAAAAAGCACGAGCCATGCCCTACTGCTTTTACACGCTTTCCCTCTGTCGGCTTCCATGTGGCAATCCCAGATTGAGGCCCTTGGCAAAACAGGATTTACGGTTATAGCACCGAATGCCTTTGGAATAGAAGGTTCAGAAGAAAAAGAGGGTTGGACTTTTACCGAATATGCCCATGAGCTTTCCAAACTCCTTGAATCACTTGGAGTAGAAAAGGTGACGTATTTTACCGCTGCAACCTATACCAAAAGGCCGGAACTGGTTGTAGAAGCCGAGAATATGATCAGAAAACAGCCTATAAAGGTCATTATCGGGGCAATGCGGGCAATCATGATGCGTTTAGATGCAAGCCCACTTCTTTCAACCATTCACTGTCCAGTGCTGGTGATTAATGGGGCTGATGACAAGCTAACCACAACTGAAACCGCCAAAAGCATAAGCGCTCGAATTCCGGGATCACAGTTCCAGCTGATTGCAAACGCTGGACATATCTCGAATATGGAGCAGCCCGAGGATTTCAACCGCGCACTGCTTGACCATATCGAAAAAGTCAGACTAACCTGACATTGAAAGTCTGCAACTTCTGAACTATCAGACTTGCAGACTTTCAATCATCTCAAAAAAGTTCGGAAACGAAACGCCGACCACATTGATATCGGTAATGTCAAGCGCTGTACCCGTTGCCTTTCCTGCAATGGCAAAGCTCATGGCAATCCTGTGATCATCAAAGCTGTCAATCACTACCGTTCCTGTAGGTGTTGTGGTGCGACCTTTGACAATGAAGCCATCCGGATACTGTTCGCAATCAAACCCAATGCGCTGTAGATTGACAACAAGCGCGTCGATCCGATCACTCTCTTTAGTTCTCAACTCGGCAGCGTTATGCAGTTCAAATCGGCCGGACGCAAATGCTGAGAGCACGGCAAGCATGGGTATTTCATCAATAATAAAGGCAACAAGCTGCGGATCGTTGATCAGAAGAGGCTTAACCCCTGCATTGTTCTGAACAAAAATGTCTCCAATAGATTCACCACCGATCACCCGCTGGTTTTCAATTGATATACCAGCTCCTGCTTCCAAAAGGATATCAAGAAATGCCGCCCTTGTAGGGTTGAGATTCTGAACCGCGGGCAAGCAGGCCAAGGGCAACAATAAAGCATGCTGCAGAAGGGTCGGCAGGAATATAGAATGGTTTTGCGGCAATACGTTTTCTTCCCGGCACCACAATAATCCTTTCATTCTCATGCACCAGAGTCTCAAGACCAAGCATTACTTCTGTATGGTCACGCGAACGTACCGTTTCAATAATCCTGGTTTCGCCCTCCGCATGAAGAGCGGCAAAAGCCACAAGTGACTTAACCTGTGCTGAAGGTACCGGAAGCCGGTACTCGATGGGGTTAAGTTCTTTTGTACCTTTTATCATGATCGGCGCGGTTCCCGATGTAGAAAGCTCAATATCTGCACCCATCTGACGCAACGGGTCGGCAACCCTTTTCATCGGTCGCTTCATCAGTGAACTATCGCCTATAAGCTCACTTTTAAACGGCTGGGCTGCAAGAATACCGGCAAACATCCGCATAGTGCTCCCTGAATTGTTGCACATCAGCGGTGCCGAAGGAGACTGAAAGCTCCATAATCCATTTGATTCTATAACGACTTTCCGAATACGACGACCATATGTTCCTGCCTCGTCTTCCTGTCGAAGCGTAATACCGGCATCCTTCAATACGCCGAGGGTTGACTGATTATCAAATCCTCCGGAAAAGTTTGTGATCTCTGTTGTGCCTTCCGACAACGCACCAATAAGTGCAGCACGATGGGAAATCGATTTATCAGGCGGCAACGATGTAACTTCACCCTTGAACACTCTCATGAGTCAATGGACTTAGTGTTGACAAAAAAAAAGCAACTCCCGTAAAGGAGCTGCCTTGCATAACTGTTTCGATCACAATGATCATGAATTGCGTTCTTCGTTCGCCCTCTGAGCTCTTCGCCTGCTTCTTGAGCGTTTCAAACGACCATCAATCGAAGGTTTAACAAAGTATGCGTTTGCACGAAACTCCTTTAAAACACCTGCACGTTCATACTTCTTTTTGAAGCGTTTCAGCATTTTATCGATTGACTCATTATCATTTATCTGCACACTAACCAATGAAATTCACCCCCTTTTAAAAGATCAACGTCTTAGTTTTAATTTAATAATATCTGTAAGGCTTTCTGCGTTTTTTTCCTTAGCAGAATTCATCTGTACATTCTCGAGAAGCTGTTTTCTACCACTTTTACAAAATTCAACAATAATGACAAAGGCACCACTACCAGTCGCCTGTTTTTCCCTGACCACTCCAACTTCACCAAGCGCCTGATGGTAAAGGGCATCACCTTTAGCATAAATGCCGTGAGGTGAGTATACTTGACAATCATCGGCTTTCAGCTCCTCAGGGCTAACTTCACGATCAATCTGTATCTGCCACTCCTTCAGCAAGAAAACCTGATTGCACTGTGAACAGCGAATCCAGTACTGATTTTCAGCTGCAGGTGGAACATTACTGACACCATTTTTGCTCTCTTTCTGCTTTTTAGCCGGAACAGCCGTCAAAAAATCATCGTCCTTCGGCTTATCGCTTGGCATCCATTCGCCAACAAAAGTCTTTTCGGTAATCTGCCCACAACCTTCACAGAAGCAAGCCTTGATCTTACCTTCTAAAATGAACTGCCTTTTTCTGGACTCTACCTTCATATAATATTGCTGGTGGTTAACCCGCTCATCAATTGTCGGGATCTTTTATGGTTTTATCCATTGAATGTATGGGTCAGGAGTAGTGCTATACCTGACATTTTTTCCAGCTGCATTGCGCAATATAGTGCATCGCACTTAAAAAAAAAGCGGAATGTTCAGAGGTGCTTAATTACGTAAATCCCTCAAAAAAAACAACCAGATAATTTCATGGTATTTATTTATGGGTCAGTGCGTCAATAAGATCAGATTTTGTAAGGAGTTGAAGCCTTCCATCCGACAAACTTATCAATACCCCGGATGCACTTTGCTGCAGCTTATCGGATAATTCAGAAATAGTAGCATCAGGCTGGCAGACCGAAAAAGGTTGCTCCATGAAACCGACAACCTTTGAATTCATTGCTTCATCGTTTTCAATAAGTATGGAAAGGATCTTGTTCTCACTGATACTTCCGATCGGTGCATTATATGAAACAATAGGAAGCTGGGAAACATCGTTCTGCTTCATCATTTCAAAAACTTCGGCAAGAGTATTTTCAGGATAAGCAAAAATTAGATCCCTGCGTACTTTCAACTGCAAAATATCCTCAGCGGTAATCTGTTCAAGAGCTGATTTTGTCTTTCGATAAAAACCCCGCTTCCGCATCCACTCATCACTGTACATCTTGCTCAGGTAATAACCACCGAAGTCATTCATAAGCACAACCATGCAATCGTCCTCGCCATATCCGGCTCCTGCCTGAAGAGCTGCTGACATCACTGCACCTGACGCCCCGCCAGCAAAAACAGCTTCAGCCTTCAAGAGTTCCCTTCCACAATTGAACGCATCGTAATCGCTGACCTGTATCACATCATCGATAAGTGATGGTTCCCAAAAAGCCGATGCCTTACGCGAACCTATTTCCTCTAGCTCTGAAAACGCAGGATCACCCGGGTGTCCTTCATTAAAGAGACCTGCATAAATAGAACCTTGCGATTCAACACCGATAATGCGGATCTTGGGATTTTTTGCTTTCAGAAAACGACCAAGACCGGAAGCCATCGCACCAGATACCATCGGTACAAATACATGGGTAACCTTGCCCTCTGTCTGGCGATAAATTTCACTGCCGGTAGATTCACTGTGAACCTTAATACTGACAGGGTTCTCATACATACCGGTATAAAACGCATTCGGAATGCTTTTTACCAGGCTTTCAGCAACATTCATGCAGCTGCGAGGCTCTCCAGGCAATGCCTCTGAGGGTGTAATAACCAGCTCAGCACCAAGCGCCCTGAGTACATCCTGCTTCTCTCTCGATATTTTATCAGGAGCCACCAATAACAGCTTGTACCCCCGTCTCACACCGGCCATGGCAAGAGCAATCCCGCTATTTCCACAAGTCCAGTCAACAAGGGTCATACCAGGATGAATCTGATTGCCCTCTTCAGCATCAGTAATAAGAGCAGATGCCACCCGGTAATAGTGTGAACAAGCCGGATTCAAGTACTCTAGCTTTGCCATAACTCTGGGGCGTATGTGGCGGGCCATCTGTTTGACAAGAACCAGCGGTGTTTCTGCTGAAAGCCCGAATATATCGTGGTTCGACATGATAGTAGCTGAAAAAATGAGTTAAAGTAACAATGAGCAGTGATCACACTTAAAGAAAATATACATTAATTGCTCAATTCAAGACAGAGGAGGTATCAGCCCTTTTCACTGTTTGAAAATCAGGAACAAAATATATTTTTTTACAGAAAATTCCGGCACTAGAGAAACAGAGCTCTGTAACTTACAAAACGGTATTCGCCTTATGGACACCCAAAAACCAGGCTTTTCTGCACAAGAAATTCCTGCCGAAAACATGACAGAAGCCCTTATTTCCATTGAACACCTCACGAGAAATGTGCGCCTTATCCGTGACAGAATAGCAGGAAAATCAAGCATCATGGGGATCGTCAAAGCAAATGCCTATGGTCATAACGTCCACAGGATTGCCAAAGCGCTTGAAGCATCAGGCATTGAAGATTTTGGCGTAGCAAACATCCATGAAGCTATTGAACTCAAAGTTGGTGGAGCTCTTAAAAAACCAGCAAAAATTCTAGCTTTTGCCTCACCGCTGCCCTCCCATATTGAATTTTTCCTGAAATATGGAATCGATATGACCATTTGCGACATGGCTACCCTTCAGGCAGCAAAGGAAATCGCAACAAAACATAACAAAACGCTTTCCGTACAGGTAAAAGTCGACACAGGTATGGGACGCCTCGGCATGTCGCCATCAAAATCAATGGAGATACTCAAGGAAATCGACCAATCACCATATATCGAACTTAAAGGTATCTATACCCACTTTGCCGACAGCACATCATCTGACGGTTTCACCGAAAAACAACTTGCGGATTTTAAAAAGCTCACCTCAGAATATGAGCACACTTCCGGCCGGACAGTTTGCAAACACGCTGCCAACAGTGGTGCAATTCTTTCGCAGCAGGACTCCTGGCTTGATATGGTTCGACCCGGTATTTTGCTTTACGGTTATCATCCGGCAAAAAATACACGTTACCGTCTCGATGTAAAACCAGTCATGCAGTTCGAGGCCAAAGTTATTTTTATAAAAACGGTTCCCGCAGGAACTACAGTAAGCTATAATCGAACCTGGACGGCGCCAGGTCCAAGAGATATTGCAACAATTGCTGCGGGGTATGCAGACGGTTACTCCCGATCTCTTTCAAACCGTGCCAGCATCCTTATCAATGGGAATGCTTACCAACAGGTAGGGACGGTCACCATGGACCAGATCATGGTTGACCTCGGCACACAACACGATGTTAAGAAAGGTGATAAAGCTATTCTTTTTGGATGGGAAGGGGCATCAGCCGATGACCTGGCCGGAATTATCGGTACCATCAGTTATGAAATGCTTTGTTCGGTTTCTTCCAGAGTAAAACGTATTTTCGTATAAAATAAGTAAACTCTGAGCGTTATGAATTTCCTTGAAAAACTGGCTATAAAACTCAGCCTGACTAAAGCTGAAATCTATCTGGTCACAACTCTTCTGGGATTTCTGATGCTTGGAGTTGTATTGCAGAATATCCGTTCGGTGGAGCAAACTGACGTTTTGATAAAAAGGGCTGAAACTACCCGCTATCGGGATGCCGAAGTCGACAGCCTTATTAGAATTGCAACCATAGAACAAGAAACAGTCAAAGATGATGTACTGCAGGAGGTTGAAACTGAAGAAAAAAATCAAACCCTTGAAAAGAAACCGAGACGCGTCACATCGGGAAAAAAAATATTTACTGGAACAATCTCTTTCAATAAAGCCAGCAATCTGCAGTTACAGAAAATTCCAGGAATCGGTCCGGTGATAGCCGGCCGCCTGATTACCTTCAGAACAGCAAAAGGCGGCAAAGTGGAACAATTTCAGGATTTTCTTGAAGTCAAAGGAATTAGTACCAAAAAGCTTGAAGTCCTAAAAAAATATTTCACCCTCGAGTAATGAGCAAAAGCCAGATAGCATGCACCATCAACACAACAGAATGCGCTGTCGTCCGACTTAAAACATCTGGTACGACCGGATACAGCCTGACCGCATGTAAAACCCTGCCATTTGGCCTTGGTGACCTTGCTTCAGGCAAAGAAAAGCGCCTCCTTAACAAAATAGGCCACCACCTTAAAGAGTGGCATAATGAAGACCTTGCTTTGTGTGTCGAACCGGAAACTTACTGCTCTCTTCCGGCATACTTCCCTGCCGAGGCCAGTCAGAATGAGTGTAAAGAGTACTGTAAAATTGAAGCGGGATACTTTTTAAGCCAACCTGAAAAGTACAGCTGCGAGCTTACAGGCTTTTGCGATACTACAAGTAAGAAATCAGAAATAAAACGACTGCTGATCTTTTATCCCGACGAACGCTGCCGAACCGCATCGGAGCATTTTTCTACCAATCACCAGATAGTATTCAGTGGCTCTCCACAACTTCCACTTGTTTACCTGTCGAAGTTCACAGAAAAACCACAAGTAATTCTAGCACTGGCAAATAACTCAGTACTCCTGACGATATCAAGAAACGGCCTGATTGAAAAATTTACCTACCATGAGGTAAAAAGCAGGGAAGAAATGGAATACTTCACCATAAAAGTACTAACCGATAACCCTGTCTGCTGCAAAACAGACGTTCAGGTTACCGGTATAAAGGCGAATAAAGTCATGATGGCTATGATAAGCAAAGAAACATCGATGAACCTCACAAGACTCAATATTCCAACATCGATACCTATCAGTAACCCACAACAATTCTCTCTTTCTTCAGCTTCGGTTGTAACAGCCATCAGCACTGCGCTGATGGCTCTTTGTGAAAAAAGGGAACCTACAACCTTTTTGCATTGACAACTTCAGCGATCTGAACAGCATTAGTTGCCGCTCCTTTTCTCAGGTTGTCGGCAACAATCCACATATTCAGAGTCTGGGGGTGCCAGTAATCGCGACGAATCCTTCCTACAAAAACTTCGTCACGCTCATAAGAGGTCAATGGCATGGGATAGATACGAGCCGAAGGATCATCCTGAAGGATAATCCCCGATGAACGCCCAAGAAGCTCACGCACCTGATCGATATCAAACTCACGCGCAAGCTCTATATTAAGGGATTCTCCGTGCCCACCATAAACCGGGATACGTACCGTTGTAGGAGAAATGCTTATGGAATCATCGCCCATGATTTTTCGGGTCTCATTCACCATCTTCATCTCTTCCTTGGTATAGCCGTTCTCCGTAAACATATCAATCTGTGGCACAGCATTAAAAGCTATCTGGTGAAAATGAGTAAACTCTCCCTGCTCCTCACCGGCAAGCTCGCTTTCAAGAGCATCGCGACCAACCTTGCCTTTTCCTGTTACCGACTGATAGGTTGAAACCACTACTCTCTTAACACCAAACTGGTCATGAAGCGGCTTGAGCACCACCACCATCTGAATGGTTGAACAGTTCGGATTAGCGATTATAGGTTCAGGAGTACCATCTGCTTTGAAAATATCACCTGGGTTAACCTCAGGAACAACAAGAGGCACGTCGGGATCCATACGAAAAGCAGAGGAATTATCGATAACAACCGCACCTTGTGAAGCCGCAACAGCAGCCCACTCTTTACTGGCCGTAGCACCTGCGGAAAAAAGCGCGATATCAACACCACGGAACGCTTCTCTTGAAGGTACCTGAATCACAAAATCCCGACCCTTGAACTGAACAACCTGACCTGCACTTCGAGGTGAAGCAATGGGAACAATGTCGCTTACAGGAAAATTTCTTTCTTCCAGAACCTTGAGCATCGTACGTCCTACAAGGCCTGTTGCACCAAACACTGCTATTCGACAGCGAAAATCCGAGCTACTCATAAAATATTATATATTTATTACTTAATAATTTAATTGAAGTCTATCTGAATGGTCATTGAGGTATTCTGGATCATTACGGATAGTTCCATCCTTTACATATCCTTCGCACTCCTCACCATATGCAAGAAGAATATCGATAACCTGCGCCCACTCTTCCTCACGCACCAGTTTATTGCGTACCCGTGAAACCATCGGGAGACCCTTCAAGTAAGTGGCATAATGTCGACGCATTTCCAGCGTTCCATACTTTTCACCCTTAAATTCAACCGAAAGCTTCAAATGCTCAACTGCCGCATGTATCCTCTCCCGAAAATCCGGCAAAGGCATCGGCTTTCCTGTTTTCACTAAATGCTTTGCGCGCTCAAAAATGAAAGGATTTCCAATTGAACCCCGGCCTATCATCACCCCATCAGCTCCAGTCTCGTTAAACATGGCAACAGCATCTTCAGGCGTCCATATATCGCCATTAGCAATAATAGGTATACGCGCATGCCGTTTCACTTCACGGATCCAGTCCCAGTCAGCCCTGCCCTTATACATTTCACTTCTAGTACGTCCATGCACGGCAAGCGCTTGAATCCCAGCATCCTCCAGGCGATGCAAAACATCAATTATATTGATCGACTCCCTGTCCCATCCGATTCTTGTTTTGGCTGTTACCGGAACACTGACGGCACGAACAACCGCTTCAGCAATGCTTGCCATCTTTTCAGGTTCCCTGAGCAATGCTGCACCTGCTCCCTTACCGGCAACTTTCTTGGTAGGGCATCCAAAATTGATATCAAGATAATCAGGACTGAACTCTTCGGCAATTACAGCAGCCTCAATCATCGATTCAACACTGCTGCCGAAAATCTGTATAGCCAGCGGCCTTTCAACAGCATCAGCCGCCAGCTTGCGCATAGACTTTTCAACACCCCGACGCAGGGCTTCAGCACTGATAAACTCCGTATAGACAATGTCAGCACCATGACGCTTGCATAGTTGTCTGAATGCCCGGTCGGTTACATCCTCCATTGGGGCAAGTATAACAGGACGGTCAATATCAATGGTTCCAATTTTCATACCTACCCGTTAATAATCTCCGCATTACCTGACATCAATTCCTTAACCTGCGCATGAATTTTTAAATACAGTGAAGGATCTTCACGTAAAGCCTTTTTGACGGTTTCCCTTCCCTGACCCAGTTTGTCCTGACCATAACTGAACCAAGAGCCGGCTTTTTTCACAACTCCAAACTCGACAGCCAGATCAATCAGTTCTCCTATGGCCGATATACCTTCACCATAAAGAATATCAAACTCAGCAGTCTTGAATGGAGGAGCAACCTTGTTTTTAACAACCTTCACCCTGGTACGGTTCCCTGTACTCTCGTCACCATCCTTGATCTGGGCGATTTTACGGATATCAAGGCGCACCGACGAATAAAATTTCAGTGCTTTACCACCTGTTGTCGTTTCAGGACTGCCATACATAACCCCGATTTTATCACGAAGCTGGTTGATAAAAATACAAACACAGCTTGATTTGGAAATAGCACCAGTAAGCTTGCGCAGAGCTTGGCTCATCAGTCGAGCCTGAAGACCCATGACACTGTCGCCCATTTCACCTTCGAGCTCAGCCTGAGGTACCAAAGCCGCTACAGAATCGACCACAACAACATCAATGGCTCCACTCCTGACAAGCGTTTCAACAATGGAGAGTGCCTGTTCTCCGGATTCTGGCTGACTAAAAAGCAAATCTTTAACATTAACGCCAAGCTTTCGTGCATAGGAAGGATCAAAGGCATGTTCGGCATCCACGATAGCCGCAATACCGCCCTCTTTCTGTGCTTCAGCAATAACATGCAATGCAAGGGTTGTTTTTCCCGATGATTCAGGACCAAATATTTCGGTAACACGACCACGAGGCAATCCTCCCACTCCGAGTGCAAAATCTAGCGCCATCGATCCGGTTGAAATCGACAGTACCTTCATCACTGCAGAATCATCGCCCAGGCGCATGATAGCTCCTTTACCGAACTGTTTTTCAAGAGCTTCGACAGCAAGATTCAATTGTTTGAGCTTTTCAGGATTAACACCAACAACTTTCTGCTCATTTTTTAATGTAGTTTTTAACGTATCCATAGAACAAACGTGATAATATTGGAAAAAGAAAAATCCTTCATGTTATAACGGTCTTAAGCGTTTCAAACAGCTCGCGGTAACTCACGCTCAATTCCTGTACTGAACGGGTATTGCTGTACAAAAGAAGCCTTGATGAAATGCGAATGCTTTCCAGACTGATAAATGACGGACTGTTTGACAGTATTGACCAAAGTTCGCCTCCAAAACCGGCAAGCAAACCAATACCATGCGGTACCATAAATGTATGTCTGATGCTGGAGCCTGGAAGACTTCCAATACGCATAAAAAGCTCACGGAACGATAGGTTATGACCAACAACGATATAACGCTCTCCTGAACGGCCCTTTTCCCATGCTGCAATATGGGCATCAGCCACATCGCGGACATCGACAAGCCCAGTACTTCCTGAAGGAAAAACCGGCAATGTTCCCTTAGAGATTAAGCGCAGCACCTCATTCGATGAACTGATTGAAGCAGAATTGTTCCGGTCAATACCAATCACAACACCAGGGTTCACCATTACAACATCGAGCCCCTCTGCCACTCCGCGCAACCCCTCGAGTTCAGCCAGATGCTTAGACTCCATATAACCATTCCTGCGTTGCCATTCCTGAAAAGATGTTGTCTCACTTGCAGGTGAACCATCCTCAGTAGCTCCAATTGCTGCAATAGAACTGGTCACAACAAGTTTTCGAACATTGTTGAAAAGACAGGCATTGACAACGTTTCTTGTACCAAGAACATTGACATCATAAAGTGCATTTCGAAAATTCCTGGTATAGGAAATCAGCCCGGCACAATGAAACACAGTATCTGCACCTTTGAATGCTTCCATAAGCGCAAGAGAATCGAGTATGTCGGCCTTGATGATTTCAACCGGCAAACCCTCAAGAAAGGAACAGTCGGAACTCTTCCTTACAATCACCCTGAAGTTGGCCTCTCCCGAAAGTTTTGAAAGAAGCACAAGAAGAAGCTGGGATCCAATATATCCGGTAGCACCGGTTATGACAATTGATGATTTGGGCATTAAAAGCTGAATATTTCCGCCTTTTTCCGTTTATTCGAGAGTAAACGCTCTGGCTATAACTGTTTTTTATTTTCCGGAATAACATGCCATCCACTTCACACTCGCGGTAATATAAGCGAATTATAAATAGTAATTGTACACATGACGGCAAAGCTACACTGTTTATAAAAATAAGAATTAAAACTACATTGCATTCAATTCCTGCCACAAGCATTAGAAAATTATCCAGTAATGTCAAAAGAAAATTCACGGCACCTGCAAACTCCTGCTTCAAAAGGAACGGTTCATCAAGATGAACTGACGAACGGTTTGAGAATCGTCACCGATTCAGTGCCTTACGTACAAAGCATTACTCTCGGGATTCAGATTGATGCGGGCTCACGCGATGACCCTGAGCAAAGTCTGGGGTTGGCGCATTTTATTGAACATGCAATTTTTAAAGGTACAAAGCGGCGCACGTACATAGATATTGCCCGAAATATTGAAAAAAACGGAGGCTACCTCGATGCATTCACCACCAAAGAACAAACTTGCATTTATCTCCGCTGCCTAGCCGAACACCTTGTACCATCCTTCGACCTGCTCTCGGATCTTGTCTGCGACCCAGTATTCCCCCCCGAGGAAATTGAAAAAGAAAAAGAGGTGGTTATTGAGGAAATAAGCAGTGTCAACGACACTCCTGAAGAGCTTATTTTTGAAGAATTTGATCTACGCTCTTTTCCCCTGCACCCTCTCGGAAAACCAATCCTCGGCACCGAAAAAAGTGTCGAAAATTTCACGGATGATAATCTGAAAAACTTCATGCGGCAGCACTACGTTCCGCAAAAAATGTTGCTCACCGCCACAGGAAAAGTTCACCACGATGAAATCATGCGCCTAAGTGAACGATTTCTCGGTAAGTTAAGAGAACCATCAGGTAACCAGTATGTTCGTCAGCCGTTCCTGGCAGAGCAATACACACCGTTTACACTAACGCTGAAAAAACAAGTCTGTCAAGCACAAATCGTGCTCGGCACCGCCATAGCAAGACATGACCCACTCTTTTACAGCTTAATGGTACTCAACTCAATGCTCGGTAACGGCATGAGTTCCTTGCTTAACCTTGAACTTCGTGAAAAACGTGGGTTGGCTTACAATGTTTATTCATCGATTACCTTTTTTGACGATCTGACTACGCTGAACATTTATGCCGGAACCGACAGCAACAAAACGAAAATCGCACTGGAACTTATCAAAGAACTGCTCCAGAGCGATGCACTTACACATCCCGACCCGGAAGAAGTTCAGGCTGCAAAAACTAAACTGCTCGGATCACATATCATGGGGATGGAAAAAATGACCCGCCGAATGTCTCAGATGGCATCCGACATTTCCTATTTCGGTCGATATATCGAGCCCGAAGAAAAGACAGCAGCAATCGAGGCCGTCAGTTTTGACGATATCGCCGAAGCTGCCACGCGACTGCTTCATGATGCACCGTATTCTACATTAATCTATAAGCCAAAGAAGTAATACGAAGGCCGGAGACGGTCCTTTTTAAAAAACAGGATTTATTTGTATCTTAGTAACTTTTAATTTTTCAGAATTACTAATTAACCAAAGAGAGCTTTGCAAAAGAATATCAAGAACGTCAGCGAAACCGAACAGGAACTGGAAATTATTCTTTCCGCAGAAGAGTTCGGTACCGAATATAGCCAGGAACTGGAAGAAGCAAAGAGAAGCATACAGATCAAAGGATTCAGAAAAGGACACGCACCAGCAAGCTTGATTAAAAAACTCGCAGGGCCATCCATAGAGGCAACAATAGCCGAAAAAATGGCATCAAAATATTTCGGTGAAATTGCTGAAGCAGAAAATATCAAACCTGCAAGCCGCGCACAAATCATTAATTTCACCTTTGCACCCGATCAGCTTACCCTTCAGCTTGCTTATGAGATCCACCCTGAATTTGAACTGAAAGATTTCAGCGAATATACTTTCACCAAAGCCAGCTATAACGTGACCGATGAGGATGTTCAGCATGAAATAAATCTTATTCTCAAAGGACACGGAACCTTGATCAGTGTCGATGAAGCTGCATCATCAACCGACACCGTGATTGGTGATGTTTACAAACTCAATGAAGCAGGTGAACCCGACGAAGCAGAGAAAACTGAAAACCATCACTTCAGCCTTGAGTACCTCCCTGAAGCAAATCCTTTCAAAAAAGCACTGACAGGAAAAAAAGCAGGAGAGAGCATCGATATTGAAAACGATCAGAAAGAGGCCGATGCAGAACCTTCAAGATACCGCGTTATCATTAGTGAGGTTAAACGACTTGAACTGCCTGAACTGACTGACGATCTCGTCAAAGAGATCACCGGACAGCGATTTGAATCAGTGACAGATTTCACTGCAGATGTTCGCATCCAGATCGATCAGCACTTTTTGATAAAATCCGATGAAGATTTGCTCGAATCCATTTCAGCAAAACTAATTGAGGAAAACCCTGTACCTGCACCGGCATCCATGGTCGCATCTTTTGCGAAAATGCTTGTTGAAAATGCAAAACGTCAAATGGGTGGCCGATTCCCAAAAGGGTTTGACGAAGAACAGTTCCGTTTAACCATGAGTCCTAATGCTACAAAACACGCACAATGGCTTCTTATCAGCCAAAAAATAGCTGAACTCAACAGTCTTGAAGTATCGGACGACGATATAAAGGCTTATGCAGAAAAAGAAGCAGGTAAAAATAGCGACTCGAATGCAGAAGATATTCTGAGCACCTATATGTCCGCCGAATTCAGGGATTACATTACCGATACCATCCTTAAAGATAAAATCTACGACATCATCAAGTCGAAGGTTACGATCACAGAAGAAGTGACACCAGTTCCAGTTCACAAAACCTGATATCCCTTGGTATCCCATCATTACGATAAAAAAAAGCAGGAGTTGTATGCATACACTCCTGCTTTTTTTTATATACCCATCAACCCATTTATACCCTTTCCATCAGCGCAGTAGCAACCGCAGAGTGACGATCGTGAGCAATAGAGATTTTAATTGAACATCCCGACGGAAAACAACCTGCATCGGCAAGTCGCACATAGGGACGACCCCTCTCATCATTTAATATTTCAAAACTCTTCCAGTGCACCTCACCGGAAAATCCCGTTCCAAGAGCTTTGACAACAGCCTCTTTCGCGGCAAACCGGCCCGCTATACTTGCAATAACCTGTGGTTTACGGAGGCAAACTGCGATTTCCTCTTCCGAAAGTAACCTCTGGAGAAACTTCATTCCATATCGACTATATACCCTTTCGATCCTGTCAAGATCGACAATATCCACCCCTACCTCCATAATCCTCCTCTCTTAAACAAGCTCAATCGTCATTGAAAGATCAAGAGCCCTCACACTATGAGTCAATTCGCCGATAGAAATAAAATCAACACCGGTTTCGGCAACTTCACGCACATTATGCATACCGATATTTCCCGAAGCCTCAAGCAGTACACCGCTGCAAGAAGTCTTGACATAAACAACAGCCTCCTTCATGAGATCAGGAGTGAAATTATCAAGAAGAATAATATCAGGTGCACAAACCAGAGACTTGCTCAACTCGTCCATTGAACGCACCTCGGTTTCGATCTTCACATCGAGTTTTTTTTTGTCACGATATTTTTGCGCTCGACGTATTGCATGAGCAATACCACCAGAAGCATCAATATGGTTATCCTTGATAAGAATCATATCAAACAGGCCAAAACGATGGTTTACTCCCCCACCTATTCTGACTGCTTCTTTATCAAAATAACGCAGCCCAGGTACAGTTTTTCGCGTATCAAGAATTTTTACACCTGTATGACTTACCTGCTCGACAAAAGCCCGTGTTCTGGTCGCTATGCCCGACATACGCTGCATAAAATTAAGCGTCGTACGTTCACCAATAAGAAGTGGGGCAAGCTTACCTTTAACATCAAGAATTATATCGCCACAACTGACTGCTTCTCCATCTCTCCGATGAAGTACAACTGATAAATCAGGATCGCAGGCTGCAAAAACCTGCGCAGCAACATCAGCTCCACCAACAATACCGCCTTCCTTAGCTTTGATTACAGCACTGCCTTCCTGAAAAGGCTCGATCGTTGCTAAGGTGGTTATATCCCCAGTATATCGGTCTTCCTCGAGCGCAAGCATGATAGCCCTTGCACGACACCCTTCATAAAAATCGTTACGAGCCTGTTGATTCATTCTTTACGTTCTTAATACATTAAAAAATTGTACTTTCGCATTGAAAGGTAGTGAAATTTATACTCTTTTTGGAGCCTGACTTCCTTCTCCGCTTCAGCTTACAAAAAAAACAAGCGATTTTCTTTCATGATATGGTACTTCAACAGCTGTGTTCATGACCAATACCCAGTCCAAACTCATCACTCCTTTACCTGTCAACTAATTTCATAATCAAGCGCTGGCGAAATTCCTTGGGAAAATGATTTTAGACCTCATTTTATAACGAGATACAGAATTACTATATTACTTCACAAGCGATATGGGCAGGTATCCGCTTATGAAATTGCCTAGAAGCCCTGCCCGGTTTCCTGGTTTGTTTATGTTATAGAAATGGATATCAATAAAATCAAATTTAAAGCATTATTTCAGCACATTGCCTCACGGCAAGTAAGTTGGCATATCTCTACCGTAAATACTCGAAACGTTGATTTTCTGGATTTCAAACAACGATCCGAATGGCTTCAGTTTACTGGACTTTATGACAAGGATGGACATGAAATTTATGAAGGAGACCTCTTACGATGGGAAGATTATACTGTTGAGGTTATTTTTGAGTCGGGAAGTTTTAAAATCTTGAATGATGGCAACTCCGATATGCTTCTGTGGTATTGCATACCCGGGTGTGAGATTATAGGCAATAAATTTGACAAGTACGTCAAACCTTGACTTCGGGTAACCAGGGCAGTACTCGCCCTGACAAAAACAAACCGATGCATTATCCCTCAAATCTTTTCTGATCAGACAGGCTAGGTTGCTGAAATATATTCCTGCAATTCATGCATTGATTTCAGACTTTTCTGATTAACATTGCTAGCTTTAAACGAACTCATTATTTTTAACGGATATGGTAAAGCACGTTCGCTCATGCGTCCGGTTAACAAATATCGTTTTCTATGCCCATCATGGGGTGCTTAAGGAAGAGCATACCGTGGGGGCGAAATATGAAGTAGATGCCGAACTCTTTTTTGACTTCACAAACGCAGCAAAAAACGACGACATAACCAAGACAGTGGATTACGGTGCTGTATACAGAAAAATCCGTGAAGTACTTACCCTGAAAAAATACTTTCTCATTGAGACCGTAGCATATAAAATAGCACACGACCTTCTCAATGACTTTTCTGTTCTCGACGAGGTCAACATCAAGGTTCGTAAACGAAACCCACCTGTTGATGGCATCTGCGATTATGCAGAGGCTGATTACTCCACCACCCGTTCCTGAAATCATGCAAAAGCACAAGGTATTTATCGGAATAGGCTCCAATATCGGAAACCGCCTCGAGCACCTCCAGGAAGCTGTTGATCAGCTCGATCTTCTCAATGATACATCGGTCATCAAAGTATCATCCATTTATATGACCGAACCTGTCGGCGAAACTGAACAGAACCGGTTTTATAACGGAGTCATCCTTCTTGAAACATCTCTTACCCCTGAAGAATTTCGCCAGCATTGCAAAATTATCGAGCATGATCTAGGACGACCTGTTGCCTATCCCCGCTGGTGTCCAAGAGTCATCGACCTGGATATTCTCCTTTATGACGACCAGTGTATCAACACAGGAACACTCTCGATACCGCATCCCGAATTGCTTCATCGAAAATTTGTGCTTATCCCCCTTCTTGACATTGCAAATCCTGTACATCCTGCAAAGCTGCACACAATCCAGCAGCTTCTCGAATGCTGCCCCGACCGGTCAGTTCTGATAAGGATAAAAGAAACCATCGTAATAAAAAAAAGACAGACTGCCCATTAAAGCCAGTCCATCTTTTAAATAATCGGATGAATCAGAAAAGCTGATTTCGTACCTCTCAGTTGGCAAAAGTAATGTTAAGGTTTCCTTCGGCAAAATCAGCACCTTCAGTCTTTCGACCTACGAGTACATTGGGCAGGATAATGCTTTTGCGGAAATTGTTAATATCCACAAGCAGCTCATCACCCTTGATATTCACATTAAGCTTCGTCACCTCCACATTCGGCAAGTAAAGGCTCAATACATATTTACCATCTACTTTCTCCAGAAGCTGGGTCTTATCATCGCTGTAAAGTATATCAGCCGGGTCTTGGTCGCCGAATATCTGCTGACTCAAGTCATAGAGTCTATCGGTATTAATGATTTCCGCAATAGATTGTTTTGCCTTGAAAATCGGCACAGGATAGAAGCAGTTATCAATCACTCTGAGATATTTAGTCTGAATATCTATAAGGCTCTGCAAGTAGTCATCTGATGAGCTTTGGGGAAGAATTTTGTTAACCACGGCTGCATCAAGCTTATAACCAAACAGATTAAGGTAAGTCTGAACCCGCAAAGCTTCCTTGATAACCATATTTTCAGGATTCAGTACAACCCTGAACGTCGTTATTGTTTTGTCCTGAAGCATTGCATGAAGCTCCTTCATGTGCGAATTAACCTCAGGCATAAGCTTGAAGATATTTTTCTTCGGCATAAACTTACTCAAAAGAGGGGCTGCAAAACCAATAGCTTTTGAGTGCCATCCTCCTATTTTTTCTGCATACCAGCCATAAGATTCCGGCATTCCAAGCAAACGCATTGTCTCACCAGTAGGAGCTGCATCCACAACAACAACATCATAATTACCTGACTTGGCAGCCTTCCAGATATAGCGAAGACTTATCATTTCCTCCATACCAGGCATAATCGCAAGTTCTTCAGCAACAACTTCATTAGCACCGTCATGCATTAAAATCGAAGAAAAATAGGAATAGAGCTCACTCCAATTCTCCCGGATTTCAGCAAGAACATTCACCTCCATGGCAAAGAGATTCTTTTCAACTTCCACAGGTGTAGAAGAAAGCGAAACGTTCAAGGCATCGGCAAGACTGTGAGCTACATCGGTACTCATAATCAAAACACGCTGCCCTCTTCGGGCAATCGCTGTTGCAGTTGCAGCTGACACGGTAGTTTTTCCTACCCCTCCTTTACCCAAGTAAAGAATAATTCTCATGTTGATAATAAAACTATTGAGTGGACTTGATCTTGAATGAATGCTTTTTACCGATGAGTAGTCGGACCTTCGTTATCGTTTTCAACCCCATAACCAGGATTAAATGGATTATTTTTCGACGAATCGTCATCAGTATGAATTACTGAACCTTGTTCCAAAAGTCCACCATCAGGCACGATAGCCGATAAAACCTCTGCAGCTGGCTGAACATCTTTGGGATCCTCATTCGCCACAATCCTGACTTTTTTTCTTGTCGCACTTGGTGCGCTGCTATCTGGGCTATTTTCAAAAATCTCCCTTACCTCCTTTATGTCAGGCATAGGAGAATCAGAAGAAAGGTCATCCGTACTCATCATGCTTTTCACAATTGATGGCACGCTCTCTTCAGGTGCTTTTATCGTAATCTTTTTACGCGTTGGTGCATCATCCACATCATCAACAATCTTCATTCTTTTTGACGATGCCGATGAACCCACGCTCTCTTGCCGTCCCGGAACATCATGGCCAAAACAATCATCATTCAGCGTTGCTTCATCATCACTTTTAATATGAAGTTTTTTTCTTCTCGTAGTACCCTCACCATCATCATCAATATCCCGTCGTTGATTTTTTGAAAAATCATCATTTGATTCAGTCGCGCTGGTTTTTGATGAATTCTTCTGTGCTGATTTCTTTCCCCCTCCACCAAAACTGGAAGAAAGCTTCATAAGCTTGCTGACTGAACCAATCATCCCATCATTGCGCACCGCAGTTTTAACAATATTAATAACAAAGCGCTCTGCCTGTGGATTATCTGCTATACTGATAACCAGCTCATTAAGGGCTGTGAGCATACCAGGAACATGCTGGAGATCGTTCTTAAGCTGTTCACGAATTTTGAACGGCGCATCACCAATCATCTCCTTTATTGATTCAGCGATTCTTTTCAATGAAGCCGGATCCGTAGGCAGAATATTTTCAATCCCCTTTAAAGCATCAGCAGGGGAAAACCCCCCAGAATGACGTTCCCCGCCTTGTGCACCACCTGAAGGTTGCCCACTGTACTGCTGCGGTTGTTCAGGACTCGCATACCCGATATTTGCCTTATACTGCTCAAGCAGATCCTGACCATACCCTATATGGCTTTCCTGTTGGGCTATATGTGGTGAATCAAATCGAAACGACATGACCTGAGGAATGCAGACACCCCTTGCTCCCCGAAGAATCGATGCAGCTACATCATCAGGTAGAATTTTACAGTAATTAAGGCCGAGGCGCTCTTCTATGATCGATTCAATGACGGTATGAAGGCGAATAATTAATTCAGCTTCACGCAGTTCAACCATATCAAAAATCACATAAACAGGATCCTTATCAGCTCGGCGAATCTTAAAATTAAGCGTAGCAAAATCATGATCTTTATTCCGGCTGTTAACAGACACAGCACCAAGATCGAATCTGTCGAGATAATCTTTACTCGCACCTCTCGCCCAAAAGTAAACTGCCTTATCGGTATAAATCAGGTAATCCTGAAAAGCAATATTACCCACACGCTCCTGATGAGATTCATAAAAAACCCCTTCAAAAAAAGCAATCGGATTTTCACCGGCATTCATGAGGCCCTTCTGAAAAAATTCAGCTACATCATTCTGTTCAGTCTGCCCAGAAAAATACAAAGATAAATTAGCCATTAAGCCATACCCGTTCACTTAATAATTATAGGCGCGTTGAAGCGAAATCTATTAAATTTTCACAATAAACAGAAATTACTTGACCAACCGAAATCCATTCGGCATCATAATAAATACGGCTGATTTCAAGAGTGACTGGAGATAACGAACCTACTGCTGCACACATCAAGCGGGAGAAGCTGGCTGGATTAAAGGAATGGATAAATACTTATAAAATAAAAAAGGCAGTGAAACCATTTGCTTTTCACTGCCTTAAAACTAAAGTCTTCCGGTACTTACTTGGCAAACTTTGATGCTACTTCTTTCGAAGGAACAGCATAGCCTGTGACTTCAGGTGATGAACCACGAAGGCTTGTGCCTCCGCCCATGCTACCATAAGCATTGCGATTGATTCTCATGGTACCTTTGCCTAAAGAATCAAAAAGCATACCTACAGTTTCCCAATGCCCTTCAACCATCACCTCAAAAATACGTCCAGCTGCTGCCAGAATATCGGTAAAAACGCCACCACCACTCATAATTCCTCCTTGAAATTTAATTATTGGAAAGTTATCAGAAATTTAAAACAGGATTCTTTTACTAATTTACAGTAATAAACAAAAAAACACAAGAAAAAGATTACTCATCCAGAAACAGACTTCAACCCGGACAAAAAGTAAATCCTCCTATTTTTTTATTGGGCCCTTCTGAAAAGATCCGGTAAAATTCTTGACGACTTCAGAAGCAGATACACCTGCATCACCAACCGCAGTAGCTGCATTACCAGTTGCATTCTCAACAGTTTCAACAGCACTGGCATACAATTCGTTTGCAGTTCTTGAAGCGTCTTTAACGGTAATAGCAACACGATCGATGGTCTCACCAACAACACCTGTACCACCAAGTAAATTACCGATACCTGATGCATCGATAACAGCTCCAACTGTACCTGTGACCGTATCAAAGACATTGCCGGCAAGATTCAGGCCACCAACAACAGCGCTCTGTCCTGTTAAAAGCACGCTTTCAGCAAGAAACGTAAGGCGATCAGTAAAATCAAGTTCTTTGAAATCCTTACGAAGTTTCTGGTACGATTCCGACATATTGTTCTCCATGGAAATGAGGCGCCTCGTTAAAACAATGCCTCTGTTATGATTATGTACTAAGGAAGTTATATGTTAAAAACATAAACATAAAAACTGATCTAAACAAATACTCTTCCCCGGGTTCATTTACCCTCTATCATACGCTTTTTGCTCTTTTTGCATCCGGCTCTCCTCACGACGATCAAGATCAAAAGGAATGTGCAGCCATTTCTCCTTGAAAACAGCATCCCCTGGCTCAAGTCCGGTCAAACTGATCGGAAGCGTTATTATTTTACGCTGATTACCAATCTGCACAAACAACTCATCACCGGTAACCCAGACGTCGATATCAACAGGATTAGCAAACATCAGCTTCAACTGTACCTCATAGACATTGCCATTGCGGACAAACTTAATCGGTGGCTCATCGTACATCATATCTGATGGATCGGTATCGCCATACATATCTTTAGCGAACATCTCAAGTGACTGCAGACCAACAATTTCCTGTTCGTACATTCTGAGCTTTTTAACCGGGAGGGGTGAAAAGCCCTCTTCAATTTCTCCAAGATACTTCTGCTGAATAGCTTTCCAATTCTCCAGATAACCACTATCCTCATTTGTATCAAGCAGCCTGTTAACAAGTACCATATCCACCTTGAACCCATAAAGGTTCAAATAGGTCAATGCCCGCATGGTTTCCTTGATCGACATTTTCTCAGCATTCATGACCAGTCTCACTGTGGACTTGAGATTATCGGTAAGGATATCGCGAATATCTTCAAGCTCATCAAAAACCTGATCTACAGAATCAATAGCATCTGCTGGTGGTATAAAAAAAGCAATTTTGTCGGACATCCTTGAAAGAGGCTTACTAAGCGGCTTAATAAGATATTTATTAACATTTTTCACTGCCTTCATGCCCCATGCAAGAGTATCGGGAAGGGAAAGAAGTCTCAAGGTTTCGCCAGTCGGGGCAGTATCAAGCACAAGAACATCATAAAGTCCTGAGGCTTTATAGCGTTTTATTCTCAACAGGGAAAACAGCTCTTCCATCCCTGGGAGAATGGTCATCTCATCGGCCATGACCCCTGAAACGCCTTGGGCCATAAAAATTCTTGTATAATACTTCTGTACAGACTGCCAATTCTGCTTGAGATCCACATATGGGTTGACCTCAATGGCATGAAGGTTTTCCTTGATTTTTGTTGGTTCTGCTCCGAGAGGCAGGTTAAATGAATCTGAGAGACTGTGAGCGGGATCGGTCGAGAGGACAAGAGTACGATAGCCCATCTGCGACAAGCGGACTGCTGTAGCCGCCGAAACACTGGTTTTGCCTACTCCGCCTTTACCTGTGAACGTTAAAATTCGCATGAACCAAACATTGGATTGATTGTATTACAGAGGAAAAATCAGAAAAGTTAAAGATATAACTCTGAGCTGACACTACAAAAGATCTAACATACACACTTCAGTCAATGTTAAAAATTTTATCACTGTTATATTTTTTAAACCCCAGGCAACGGTAAAGACCTGACCTCTAGACGCAAACGCCACCGGGATTTCAAGTGTTGCTAATAAGCGGATTAACAACGAATGAACAAGTACACATACGAGGAATGTCCCGGAATGGTTTGCAAATGAGCATTCCGCTCGCTTAATTAATTCATCTCAGTTAAAAGTCACTTTCTTATGATAGACTCCTGCTATGCGCGAAACAAACACTATTGTTGATGTCAAGGCGACCATTGCACACACTCGCCGCATAAGCAGCGATGTCAGCATCATCACCCTCAACTGCCCGAGTATTGCTGCAACAGCAAAACCAGGAAACTTCGTTAACATCAAAGTTAACGATACCACACAACCACTGCTCCGAAGGCCTTTTTCAATACATGACGTTCAGGGAACCATGATTGAAGTCATGGTTAAATCCGTCGGATGCGGCACCACTCTGTTCTGCAATTCCGATGAGGGTTCAACAGTTATGGTACTCGGTCCACTGGGAAACAGTTTCGACATAACAACCGAGCACTTCAACACCGCTGTTCTTGTTTCGGGAGGAATCGGTACAGCTCCAATGCTTTTTCTTGAAAAAACACTTATCGTAAAAGGTATAAAGGTGATCAACCTGGTGGGAGTGCGCACAAACAACGACCTATTGACCCAAAACCTGAGCAACTGCCGATTCGCCACGGATGACGGTTCCATAGGGCTCAAAGGCACCGTATTGGATCTACTCCAGAACGAACTGACTGAACTCGAAAAAGAAGGCCCCCTTAAAATTTTTGCATGCGGCCCGAATCCGATGTTGAAAGCACTTGCAAAGTTCAGCCAGGACCACCAACTCTCATGCGATGTTTCGCTTGAATCAGTCATGGGTTGCGGTATAGGCATCTGCTATGGATGCAGCGTAGAAATCAATGCACCGAGTGGAGGTGTAAAAACGATCCTGCTTTGTCGGCAAGGACCGGTCATAGACGCAAAACTGCTTGTAGTATAGAACGTAGAGATATATCTTTTGAAATACTTGGGAAATCATTCACGAAAACATTGATCAACGAACAGAACAACACTATGGCAAAAGGCGTTAATAAGGTAATTCTTCTCGGAAGACTCGGTGGAGAACCGGAAAGCCGTCAAGCGGGATCAACAACAGTAGCAAATTTCACTGTTGCAACAAGCGAAAAGTTCAAAAACCAGCAGGGAGAATGGCAGGAAAGAACTGAATGGCACAGAGTTGTTGCATGGGGGCGGTTGGCGGAGATATGCAAAGAATATCTGCACAAAGGATCACAAGTATACGTTGAGGGAAGACTGCAGACACGGAGCTGGGAAAAAGAGGGTGCCAAGCAGTACACCACCGAGATCGTGATCACCGAGATGCAGATGCTCGATGGTAAGCCTTCTGGACAGGGTGGATATAATGAAGGCACAACGAGTTACGAGCGTCAACAAAGCAGTGCACCTCCATTTTCCGCTCCACCTTCGGGACCGCTACTTGAAAATGAAAAAGATGATCTGCCTTTCTAAACCCTGTTTAACGTTGAGGGTGTACTTCGGTGCACCCTATCTCAATGGATGCACTGAAAAAAAACATTCTTGCCGGCTTTGTTTCACCGGTTTATTTTTTTTACGGCCCGGAAAGCTACCTTAAGGAAGAGTTTGCCAGCATGATCAGATCAGCTATTTTCCCTTTGGAAAACGATGCTGCATGCAACACACACATCCTTTATGGCCCTGATCTAACAACGGGTGAGCTGGTTTCAAAGGCATCTGAATATCCAATGTTCACCGCAAAGCAGCTCATCATTGTCCGGCAATTTGAGAAAATCAAAAAGCCCACAACAAAAGAGCTCCAGAAACAACATGATGAAAAACTCACCCGTTATCTTGCTAGTCCGGCAGAGTTTACCGTCCTGGTTTTCGATGCCGACCAAATCGATAAAAAAGATATTGAGAAACCGCCCTTCAGCACGCTGAAAAAATATCGCCACGATTTCCCAATCATCAAGACTCCTGACCTCTTCGCCTCCAAAAGAGCCAGAGAATCAGGTTGGGAATTTGATCCTGATGCACTCAAGGCTTTTACAACTTATATCCAACCATCAGCCAGAGAAATTTGCCACGAGATAGAAAAAATGATCATGTATGCATCTGCACGAAGCACCGAAAAACGCATTACCGCGCTCGATGTCTATGACTGTGTCGGCATATCTCGCACTTATAACGTCTTTGAACTTGAAAAAGCCCTCGCCGAACGAAATCTGAGACTCTGCAGCGGAATATCGCTCATGATCATGGATCAGGAAGGGCAGAAGGAAGGCCTTAGCAACATTGTCCGTTTTCTTACAACCTTTTATATTCGCCTCTGGAAACTGTCACTGCCTCATGTCCGGCAGCTTCCACCGTCAGAAATCGCAAAAATTCTCGGTATGTTCGGAAAGCAGGAGTACTTTGTTAAAAACTACCTCACTTATACCAGAAATTTCTCGTTACAAGATACCGAACAGGCAATCTCAGCCTTGAGGGAAACTGATGCTGCGCTCAAAGGCCTGCTCCCTTACCCTGACGAAAAATATCTGCTTCTCAGGCTCATGCAGAAACTGCTTGGTTGAAACATCATCTTTCCTCACTCAATCTTAATTCACAGCCATCCTTTTTGCCGGTACCAGGAAATGGTTTTTGCAACACCCTCAGTGAGAGAGGTTCCGGCAGTAAACCCAAAATCATGCTCTGCCTGATCTGGTGAGCACACCCAATAATCCTGAACAAGTTCGTTAGCCTTGTCGCGATTAATGAGAGCAGGCTTTCCAGATAAAGAACCCGCTGCACCAATCACCATTCCAACCAGAAAGACAAAAGGTTTAGGTATCGACACCTTATGCAGCTTTTTAAAACCCAGTACCTGCTGGGCAGCACCAATAACTTCATCCCAAGAGCATGACCGAAGAGAAGTTATATAATAAATGCGACCCTCAGCCCGATCCGAACGAGCAGCCGCCATCATACCACTTACAAGATCATCAACATAAATCATACTGAAGCGTTGTCGCACCGAACTACCAGCTGTCACCAATACTCCTTTGGCAAGCATCTGAAAAACCTGCAGTACATCCCTGTCCCCTGGCCCGTAAACAGCAGGAGGACGCACTATGGTAATTGGAATGTCAGCCGAACTTTCCAAACAGAGCGTTTCAGCCCTTAATTTGCTGCGCCCATAGGCACTTACAGGAGTGGGTAAATCAGACTCTTTTACCCCGTATGTACCTTCCGAAGCCGGGCCTGCAGCCGTAAGCGATGAAACGAACAAAAACCTTTTCAGTGTAGGGTTGTGCTCCCTGATGACAGCAAGCAGATTCCGCACTGGCAACACATTGCCAGCATCATACCCAGCTTCATCGACAGCTTTTGTCAACCCCGCAAGATGCACAATCCGGTCAACTCCACTCACCGCTCGAACAAGTGCTTCCAGATCGCTGAAACTGCCTCGAACAACCTCAATTCCTTCGGGTAAAACTCCACAGACGCTTTCAGGTCGAAGAAAAATTCTCACCACCGATCCTTCTTTTGCCAGATAACTCAACATCCTTGAGCCAATAAAACCTGTAGAACCGGTCACCAGTATTGTTTCACCCATATCTCTGATAATTTCCTTTTATGTAGGTTTTCACGATCCAGATTTCAATAGGGACTCCCCCGACAGGAAAAAAACCAGACAGTGTTTCAACAAAAAAAATAAAAATTTTAATACATTTCGGTTCATGGGCAATTCCGTCTTGCGATAAAACCCGGTCATTGAAAGAACGAAACAATAAAAACCGACCGTAAAAACAAGAAATTCCAGCTTTTTTGGTTCCGGCTGAAGTAAATTTGCGTTACTGTGGATAAAACAAAAGACTTATTTAAAAAATGCATTGATTTTACCCTTGCCGATGAAGTAAAGGCACAGGGTATATATCCCTTTTTTCATCCAATAGACGAAAATGAAGGACCTGTAGTCTGTTTTGGAGGCCGTAAACTGGTCATGGCAGGATCTAACAACTATCTCGGCCTTACCGCCGACCCAAGGGTAAAAGCAGCCTCAATAAACGCTATCAATAAATACGGCACAAGCTGCAGCGGTTCCCGCTACATGACCGGCACGGTTAACCTGCACATTGAGCTGGAAGAACAGTTGGCCGATTTTTTTGAAAAGGAACGCTGCCTTCTCTTCAGCACCGGATACCAGACAGGACAAGGCATCATCCCTACTCTGGTTCAACGTGGTGAATACATAGTCTCAGACCGCGACAACCATGCAAGCCTTGTAGCTGCATCCATAATGGCCCAGGGAGCAGGGGCGAACCTTGTCCGTTACAACCATAACAACATGGAAGACCTGGAGCGAGTTCTTCAGAACATTCCAGGTAATGCTGGTCGGCTGATCGTGTCCGATGGGGTCTTCTCAGTTTCAGGCGAAATTGTGGATCTTCCAGGCCTTGTAGTATTGGCAAAAAAATATAATGCACGCATTCTTATTGACGATGCTCATGCCGTTGGCGTAATCGGTAAGAAAGGCAGGGGAACCCCGTCAGAGTTCAATCTGGTCAACGAAGTCGACCTCATCATGGGTACATTTTCGAAAACATTCGGTTCACTCGGTGGTTACGTTGTAGGCGACAGGAGCGTCATCAACTATATCAAGCATAACGCGTCATCACTTATTTTCAGCGCATCACCCACACCTGCAAGTGTAGCTGCAGTACTGGCAACACTCGAAATCATCCGCAATGAGCCTGAGCTTATGGAACGGCTTATTGCAAACACCGATTACGTCCGTCAAGGCCTTCTTAACGCCGGCTTTACGCTTATGCCATCGCGCACAGCTATCGTTACTGTGTTGATCAAGGATCAAATGAAAACTCTTCTCTTCTGGAAAAAACTATTTGATGCCGGTGTTTACGTAAACGCTTTCATACGTCCCGGTGTCATGCCTGGCCACGAGGCACTCCGCACAAGTTTTATGGCTACCCATGAACGTGAACACCTCGACAAAGTTATCAATGAATTCACCTCAATCGGCAAAGAACTTGACGTCATCTGAGGCATTCACCCCGAAGCAAGCATTTTTATACTTATCAAAACAACCCATTTTTATTGTTTCGCATTCCCCGGAAATCAACGGGGATTTGGGTTCACTCTCATTTCGTTGTTCCTTGATCCCATAGAATTCATTCTTGCGCTTGTACCACTTTTCACACTAATAGTTGCGCCTTTCTCTTTTTTTTCAATAAATTAAGAGGTATGAGTACCACGCAAGGACAATCATGAAAACAAAACATGCAGAAGCGTATCGCTTTGTCCGTTTTGTTCTATCGGCATTCTGCCTGATGACATTGTTAGTGCCTCTCCCCTCCTATGGAGCTGACACAGGCACAGTTAAAGGCAAAATCACCGATAAAGCTGATGGTGAAGGTATTTTCGGCGCTTCAGTAACTATTGGCGGCACGAATATCGGAACGGCCACCGACCTGAACGGCAACTTTACCCTCCAGAACGTCCCCGCTAAACAAGAAAAGATTTCTGTCTCCATTGTAGGTTACGCCCCGACAAGCCAGGTTATAACCGTTAACGCCGGGCAAACCTCCACAGCCAATTTCACCATTGGCCAGACTACCGTCATGGCATCTGAGGTCGTGGTAGGCGCAGCACTCTACAAGCAGGACCGGCTTGAAGTACCAGTGACGGTTAATGTTGTATCACAGGAAAGAATCAAGCAGCAATCTAACCCAACCCTTGATCAGGTAATCGAAGATGTTCCTGGTGTAGTGGTTACGCGCGCAGGAGGTCAGGCAACTGCTACATTACAAATTCGCGGCTCCAACACATTTCAGGGCGGCGGTATCGGGACAAGGGTACAGGGCCTCTACGACGGCTTTCCTATCAACAATCCGGAAAGCGGTGAGATTGTATGGACTACAGTCAACATGAATGCTGCCGACAAGGTTGAAGTACTCAAAGGTGCCGCTGCAACCCTTTATGGATCAGGAGCGATGGGAGGAGTAGTAAATGTTTACGGCCATCTTCCTGAAACCTTTGAGGTAAAAGCTGGCGTTAGCGGCGGATTTTATGATGCTCCTCCTTCTACCGACCAGAGCGTTTATCGCAAAAATTTCACCCCTTGGCTCTGGAACAGCTATGTCGGTATTGGCAATAAAAGCGGACCATGGAGCTATGACCTGCTTTACTCTCACGCTGATGATCAAGGCTATCGCCAGAACGCCCAGACTCTTCTTAACGATGTCAAGCTGAAAGCACGGTATGATATCGATGCAAAACAGTACCTCCTGCTCAGTGCCTTTTACAACCAGACAGAAGGGGGTTATGCCTATAACTGGCCATATGACCTGTCAGGAGCCACACAGACTTATGTAGCACACCCTGAGTATGCTCTGGATGTCTGGACAAGAGTAAATGCTTTTCAAACTACAGCAGCTTTTGCTCAATATCTTACAGATCACCAAGGCAAGCTTATAACTGCTGCGGAGCGAAAATCACTTCCTGCATCCCTCAGTGCGTTTACGAGCTGGCCAACATTTCCTATCCGTTTTGGACCTACCTCATTATCCGCTGATCAATTCGCTGCAATGATCAACGCTGCTGGTGCTTTAACCAACTTAAAAACCTTTGATGTATACACTGACGACATCATCAAAAGGAAAAATGCGCTTGTCGGACTTAATTATGTGAACCTATTAAGCGACAAGCTCAGCCTTGACACCAGGGTATACTATACACACAATGATTCGCGGATAGAATACAACCTTACCAATGCTCCTCAGGTCTATCCATTAACAACAAGAAAACCTGGCGATTTCAATGAAAATTCAGCCAACCGTTTCGGTGCAGGCGCAAAGCTTGACTGGAGAGCTACAGACACACAACGCTTCCTGATAGGCATTGATGGCAATATAACCGACGTAAAAACCACTCAGATAGCAGCCGAATTTCCTGTACCAAATACATTTCACAATATACAGGAGAAAAATGCAGCAGCATTCCTTCAGGATGAATGGAAAATCACCGACAGCCTAACCTCATTGATGTCATTGCGCTATGATTGGAGCGGCATTGATGCTACACAGGCTGAACTTACAGCAGGTGGGGCTATGATTCCTCTTGAAAACAGATCGGTTGATGCCATTAGTCCCCGTATAGCCCTGAACTACAAGGCGATGGATGACATGTCGTTCCGTGCATCATGGGGAAACAGCTTCCGTGCACCAACTCTTGAGGAGCGCTTTGTTCGTGATGGAGGAATGGTTACAGGAACACCAAACCCCCGTCTTGACAAGGAAACCATGACTGCTTATGAATTGGGCGTATACAAGCAGTTCAGTGACAAGGTCTCACTTGATGTTGCAGGATTCATCAACAATTACGATAATCTTATACAATCAGTCATAGACCTGACAACTCTGACTTACCAGTACAGGAACATCACAAAAGCCCGCATCTGGGGAGTCGAGACCAACCTGAACTACAGGCCGAACAACAATTGGGCATTTAATGCGGCATACGCTTACATGAATGCACAAAACCTTTCATACGTAAAGGGTGAAGACACGACACTTGACCTGAACCCTGACCCGAAATGGCTGCCATATCGCCCAGAAAATACCATATCGGGAAGTGCGACATGGAAACCTATCAACAAACTTGCTCTGAACCTTACAGGACGCTATGTCAGCAAGTATAAGGCGATCTCATTCTTCCCTAATCCAGATGGCTTGTACTATCCCGGCGACTTCATAGTGTTCAATCTCGGAGCAAAATATCAGGTTGATAAAAACATCATTGCAAGTCTGCATTGCAACAACATAGGCAACGTACAATACGAGGAAGCTGAATGGTTCCGCGCAGTTGGACGCAGTTATGTTGCCGGAGTGGATTTCACCTTCTGAAAAGCTCCATCAGCAATTAATGGTGATAACCTAAGCCAGCCCCTCTTTCACGGAGGGGCTGGCTCTTTTTTTAATCGTTAGTTTACATCACAGGATTTTATTACATTTTCCAATCCTGTTAAAACCACAACAAACGCACATCTTTTTGTAATTCTATGCACGATAAAATCAGAATTGCCGCTATTGTCGGGATGGAGCAATGCAACCAGCGGGTTTGGCGCGAAGTTACCTCCAAGATAGCCGCACACATCGAATTGACCCAATGGACTGATCAGGATCTTGAACATCAGAACCCTGAAACAGCCGAAGCAATCCGAAATGCCGATTGTATTTTCATCACCCTGATACAATTTAAAATACAGGCGGATTGGCTACATGAACAAATTGAACAGTCGAAGGCAAAAGTAATTTTTGCCTATGAGTCAATGCCTGAAGTGATGCAGTTGACAAAAGTTGGCAATTACGTGGTATCAGGTGACGGAAGCGGAATGCCCGATATCGTCAAAAAAGTTGCTAAAATGCTGGTAAAAGGACGCGACGAAGATGCACTTTACGGCTACATGAAGCTGCTGAAAATAATGCGCACCATGCTGCCGCTGATCCCGAAAAAGGCAAAAGATTTCAAGAACTGGATGCAGGTGTACACCTACTGGATGAACCCGACCGCCGACAACCTGGCATCGATGTTCAACTATATCGTAGTAGAGTACTTCGAAGTAAACGTCAAGGTTGAAAAAGTACAGGAAGTGCCAACCATGGGGTTTTATCACCCCGATGCACCGGAGTATCAGAAAGATTTGCACCATTATGAAAAATGGCTGCACAAACGCGATAAAAGCTCAGCAAAGAAACGCAACATCGGACTCCTCTTCTTCCGCAAGCACTTGCTGCAGGAAAAAGAGTATATCGACAATACTATCCGTGCCATAGAGGCCAAGGGGCTTAATCCCTTACCAGTCTTTGTTATGGGCGTTGAAGGACACGTAGCCGCCAGAGAGTGGTTTACGCATAACAACATCGACATGCTGATCAACATGATGGGCTTCGGCTTTGTGGGAGGCCCTGCGGGCGCAACCACTCCAGGCGCATCGTCAGCAGCACGCGAAGAGATACTTGGGAAAATCAATGCACCTTACGTTGTATCCCAACCACTCTTTATACAGGATTTCGCCTCATGGAAGTCTCAGGGGGTTATCCCATTACAGTCAGCCATGACTTATTCGCTGCCTGAAATGGACGGCGCAGTATGCCCGGTAGTGCTCGGCGCCATCAAGGACGGACGTCTGCAAACTGTTCCTGACCGTCTGGAAAGACTAGCTGGACTTGCTAAAAAGTTTTCGGAACTGCGACAGGTTTCCAACAGAGAGAAAAAAGTTGCTCTCGTCGTCTACGATTATCCTCCTGGAATGGGTAAAAAGGCCAGTGCAGCCCTGCTCGACGTACCAAAAAGCATTTACAATATTCTCTTGAGCCTGCGTGCCGAAGGGTACAATGTTGGAGAGCTGCCAGAATCGCCGGAAGCACTGCTTGAAATGCTTGACAAAGCCACCGATTACGAAATTCAGGCACACGAGCAGGATTGCTTTTCCATTGACCGAGAACAGTTCAACAGCATCACCAGCGTCAGGGAACGTGAACGCATTGAAGGCCGCTGGAGTGGCTTCCCCGGCGACATTGCTCCGATTAAACCTGACAGACTTTTTATCGGCGGAATCACCCTCGGCAATGTTTTTATCGGGGTTCAGCCGCGTCTTGGCATTCAGGGTGATCCTATGCGACTGCTCTTCGACAAGGAAAATACACCGCATCATCAGTATATAGCCTTCTACCGCTGGATCAGCCGAGTGTTCGGGGCCAACGCTCTTGTACACATAGGTATGCACGGCACTGCAGAGTGGATGCCTGGCCTTCAGCTCGGTGTAACTGGCGACTGCTGGTCTGACGCGCTGCTCGGTGAGGTTCCGCATTTCTATATTTATCCGATCAATAACCCAAGCGAGGCGAACATTGCCAAACGCCGTGGGTACGCGACAATGATATCGCATAACATTCCACCGCTTGCAAGAGCCGGACTGTATAAGGAGCTCCCGGCCTTTAAGGAGATGTTGAACGATTACCGTGAACGTGGCCTTGAAAAAATTGTTGACGTTGAAACAGAAGAGGTCATTATCACCAAAGCGCAACAGCTCAACCTGACGGATGACTGTCCACGCATCGAGGGTGAAACCTTCCAGGACTATATCAGCCGCCTCTATACCTATATGATGGAGCTTGAGGGTCGACTGATTTCAAACTCCCTGCATATATTCGGCGAAACACCAAAGCTGGAAACTCAGGTGACCACCATTACAGAGTACCTGAAGGTTCGCGGCAATGAAAAATCACTGCCATCAATCATCATGCAGGCAATCGGTGAGGACAGTACTTTCGGCGATTACGCCTCGCTTGCTACCCGTGCCCGCAAGGGTGAACCGCTGGCTCTCAAGGCGCGAGAAACTGTTGACGAGCATACCAGAGAATTTATTGAAAAAACCATTTTTGGTCAGACCAACCCGACAACGGTGTTCAACAAGATGACCGGTGGAGCAAAGGTGTCGCATGATATGGTTGAGGCTATCAACACTGCCCTTCAGGATGGACTTGCCCTGAAGCGCGCACTTGAAGACAACCGCAATGAAATGAAGGGCTTCCTCAAAGCTCTGTGTGGTGAGTATATCCCCTCAGGTTCAGGCGGCGATCTTGTACGTGACGGTGCAGGTATCCTGCCTACCGGTCGCAACATCCACGCAATTGACCCATGGCGTATTCCTTCAGAACTTGCCTTCAAACGCGGCAAGCAGATTGCCGAAACCATTCTGAACCGCCATACAGAAGAAAATAACGGCCAGTACCCCGAAACAATTGCCCAGGTACTCTGGGGTCTCGATACCATAAAAAGCAAGGGTGAAGCTGTTGCGGTAATCATTCACCTCATGGGAGCTGAACCGGCATACGACGCACAAGGTAAAATTAGTCACTACCGTCTCGTTCCGCTCGAAAAGCTTGGCCGACCAAGAATCGATGTGCTGATCCAAATCAGCTCAATCTTTCGTGATACTTTCGGTGTACTTGTCGATCATCTTGATAAACTGGTCAAGGATGCAGCAAAAGCAATTGAGCCGCATGAAATGAACCATATCAAAAAACATGTTGATGCCTCATTGAAAGAAGGTAAGGATTTTGAGAGTGCTACATCGCGTCTGTTTACTCAGGCTCCTGGTGCCTACGGTTCGCAGGTCGAAGAACTGGTAGAGGACTCAGCCTGGGAATCCGAAGAGGACCTCGACAACATGTTCATCAAACGTACCGGTTTTGCATACGGAGGCAACCGATACGGTGATCAGCAGACAGACATACTGAAAGGGTTGCTCAGCACCGTAGACCGGGTTGTGCAGCAGGTAGACTCGGCTGAGTTTGGCATTACTGATATCGACCGCTACTTCTCTTCGTCGGGAGCACTTCAGCTTTCAGCCCGTCGCCGCAACCCTAAAGGTGACAATGTAAAGCTGAACTACGTTGAAACCTTTACAGCTGATGTAAAAATCGACGATGCCGACAAAGCCTTAAAGGTGGAATTCCGCTCCAAACTGCTCAATCCGAAATGGTTTGAGACCATGCTTGATCAGGGGCACAGCGGTGCCGCAGAAATCAGCAATCGCTTTACGTATATGCTCGGCTGGGATGCCGTCACCAAAGGCGTTGACGACTGGGTATACAAAGAAGCGGCCGAAACCTATGCTATGGATCCTAAAATGCGCGAACGTCTGATGAAAGTCAATCCAAAAGCGTTCAAAAATATCGTAGGTCGTATGCTCGAAGCCAGTGGACGTGGAATGTGGAGCGCAGACCCCGACATGATCGAAAAGCTGCAGGAAATTTATTCCGACCTCGAAGACCGCCTCGAAGGGATAGAAATTTAACAAGGAGTAAAACACAACCTGTTACAGCAAAAAAAGCACGGCATCCCCGTGCTTTTTTTGCTGTGTGGTAAATTGAGATGGCGCTTACATGATCCAACAAAACAGCAATCTTTATAGAGGTCTCATCTCGAGAAAAAAAAGAGTGATCTCAATGCTCCAACGATATCGAGAGTAAACCAAGTTTCTTTTTTGCTGATCCATTTGGTATATTTTAAGAAATATGTACTTATGGACATAGGAACAGGAAAAATTATACGCCGCATCTGCCGATCACTTGAAGTTCTGCTTTTCTTCGTGATTTCGGTAGTTGGTTTTAATGTTCTTGTCAAAACTACATCGTTCAACACCAAATCAAAGCCAAAATTTCTATCCAGAGGTATGGTAGCCTTTGGTGAACTCTCACCTGAGCTCTATAATTCTCTTCATTACCATGATCTTGAAAGTCTAACTGGTTTTTTCAGCTTTACACCTCCGCAACAATCGCGATCATTTACAAAATATTCAGGGACACCCCCATTCCCTGATATTCTAGGACACCACTATCTCGTTATGCCGCATAGTGGCAGTAACCAGAAACAGAATGATCTTTCCCTTTCTGCCCCTCGACACAAGCCTGATAACCTCTTGCAGCAAAATCCCGTCTTACTGATTTGATACTCCTCTTTCCATCTCCCTATTCCTTGGGGTCTTTGGCAATATTCAACGATTGAGGATTTACCCAACCGGAAGCTCAACAAAACGTTGAGAAGCTGACGGTATTAATATTTCATTGACAGGTTATAGTTATGAATTTTGTGTTCCTTACCATGGAAGCCACCAATAACAGCGCACTGAAAGCCGCTGCTGGTGAGCTGAACAGGAAGTTCCATATCGGCCTGGAAGTTTCGGTATTTAGTCTGGGCCTTCATAACAGCAAAAAACTCTGGGAAACGCTTGAAAATACTCTACCAAATGCCGACCTAGTATTTGGCTCCATGTTGTTCAGCGAGGAAATTGTACGCCCCTTGGAAAAGCTGCTTGATGGCCTTACATGCCCAATCTGCATCATCACCAGCAACCCGGCACTTATAACCCAGACAAGGCTTGGAAAATTTTCACTGCGAAAACCGAAAAAGGAAGAGCCGAAAGAATCTAACATTTTCAAGCAATGGGCTTCAAAACTGATGCCAAAACACAGCCATGGTGAAAGCCAGCGGCAACTGACGCTCGTACGTAATGTCAGTAAATTGATGAAGCACATTCCCGGCAGGGCACGTGATATCCATACCTTTATTGCGGCTCACCAGTTCTGGCTGAATGGCTCACAGGAAAACATGGAACGATTCCTTTGCCTTCTGGTTGAACGCTACGTTCCTGGCTGGAAAGGTAAGCTTCCTCAGGAAGATCCCCTCTTTTATCCCGATGCAGCAATTTGCCATCCTGAAGCACTTGAACCATTTTTCTCTGCTCCAAAATTTCTTGACTGGCAACAGCAGAACAAATCCAACCTTGATACAGGACTGGTGGTAATTCTTGCCATGCGCTCCACAGTATTGAGCAAAAATATGGCGCACCTCGATTATTTGATTCATTCATTTGAATCAAAAGGAATCAAATGCTGTATAGCCTATAGTGGTGGGCTTGATTTCAGGCCTGTGCTTGAGCGTTTTTTCAATGCCGAAACTCCTGGGTCTCTAAAACCATCGCTGTTGATCAATGCAACAGGCTTTTCACTTGTCGGTGGACCTGCGGAAAACAAGGCTCCTGAAGCGATAGTAGTTCTAAAAAAACTCGATGTCCCCTGTTTGAATCTTGTGCCACTCTCTTTCCAACCCATTGAACAGTGGCGCGAAAGCAATCTCGGCCTGACACCACTGCAAACCGCTTTGAGCGTTGCAGTAACTGAATTGGACGGATCAATAGAACCTCAGGTGTATGCCGGAACGGAAACCGGAAGCGACCGCACAATTCCGCTTGAAGCAGAAGTAAAAATTATATCCGAACGAGTAGCACGGTTTCTCCGATTACAAGCTACACCTCTCAACAAAAAGAAAGTTGCCATTGTCCTTTTTAATTTCCCTCCCAATCTTGGTAATGCAGGTACGGCAGCATACCTCAATGTATTTGAAAGCCTGCACAGGCTCTTGCTTGAAATGAAAACAGCAGGATACCAGGTGGATGTTCCGGAGACAACTGAAGGACTCAAAGAAAGACTCCTTGAAGGAAACCGCCTGATATACGGTACCGATGGCAATGTCGAAGCACATTTACCTGTCGATGAGTACCGCAAGCTTTTTCCTGCATACGAAGGCATTGAGCCCTTCTGGGGTGATGCTCCCGGCGAAATTCTCAACGACAGAACCCGCTTTCATATCCTCGGCTGCACACTTGGCAATATCTTTATTGGCCAGCAACCAAGTTTTGGATACGAACGCGACCCAATGCGCCTTCTCATGGCAAAAGATGCTACTCCGAACCATGCCTTTGCAGCTTTCTACACATGGATCCAGCATTGCTTCAATGCTGATGCTGTACTGCACTTCGGCACACATGGTGCACTTGAATTCATGCCTGGAAAACAGGTGGGACTGTCAAGCGTGTGCTGGCCTAAAAAACTGATCGGTGCTCTCCCTAATTTTTACTGCTACTGTGTCAATAATCCCAGTGAAGGTGCCATTGCCAAGCGACGTGGATTCGCCACGCTGGTAAGTTACCTCTCACCGCCGCTGGAGCACGCCGGACTTTACAAAGGACTGCGCAAACTGAAAGACCTGGTTTCCGGGTTCAGAAACACTCCATCCGAAGAACTGCTTGATGAAATCAAAGAACTTGCCGTCACTCTTGAGTTGGACGGCGGT
>JAPLFE010000036.1 GCA_026390855.1 Chlorobiales bacterium
AATACTACTCGCCGATATTTTGATGGGCAGACAAAATGGTACAATAGAACCGATACATTATGACTTTTGTGTATGTAATCACTCAATTTGACATTTATTTACGAAGCAGAGCTTCGGGGAATTGACCCTTAGAGATTAAACTTTGGGGTAAAAGCTTAAGGGTGGTATGTTGTTACCATGAACACACAACTCACAGAAAAGAAGGTTTTTGAAAAAATTTCCTTTCGAGAAAACCTCCTCGCAAAAGGGACCTATGAAGATTGTACGTTCAATAACTGCAACTTTAATAGCGCTGATCTTTCTAGCATTACTTTTCGAACCTGCACGTTCAATAACTGCGACTGCACTCTCGTAACCCTCAAAGACGTCAGCATGCAGGATGTAAAATTTTTGAACTGCAAACTCCTGGGATTGCAGTTCAACCAGTGCAAAGAATTTCTGTTGAGGCTGGATTTTGAAAACTGCATGTTAAAACTCTCAGTTTTTTACCGGCTGAAACTCAAAAAAACGAGGTTTAAAAACTGCAATTTGGAGGAAGTTGATTTTTCGGAAGCTAACCTTACAGGAGCTGCATTTGAGAATTGTGATCTGCTGCAGGCAACATTTATGCACACAAACCTCGAAAAAGCAGATTTCCGCTCGGCCTTTAATTACACATTCGATCCAGAAATAAACCGAATCAGAAATGCCCGGTTCTCAATACCGGGAGTTACTGGTTTACTGGCTAAGTATGACATCGAAATTGAATGGTGAGCAGTGTAGATGAAAAAAAATCACCATCCTCATGTCTAATGCCATCCCCCACCAAGTGAACGATAAAGCTCTGACATCACGGCCAGATGCTGACGCCGGATATCGGCAAGGTTGAGTTCTGCCTGCAATGCATTGGTTTGAGCAACAATTACTTCAAGATAGGTAGCCATACCACTCTGAAAAAGCATTCCTGCATTGGAAACTGCCTTATTAAGTGTTGCGACTCGTTCTTCGGCAATAACCTCCTGAGACTTTATTTTTTCAACCTGTACAAGTGCATCCGAAACCTCTTCCACAGCTTTTAGTATCGACTGTTTGAACGCAAGCTCCGACTGGTCTCTCTTTATTTTGGACTGCACATACTTTGCCGTCAACTCACCTCGTTGAAAAACAGGCTGAAGAACTCCTCCCTGCACAACGGCGAACAGAGAACCCGGAGTCACAAACCAATTGCTGGACCTTAGAGCGTCCAATCCACCTGAAGCCGAAACCGTAAGCGACGGATATAATGTTGCTTTTGCTTCGCCCATATCAGCATGAGCTGCCCTGACAGCCATTTCAGCAGCTCGAACGTCGGGCCTGTTTTGCAGCAGAGCTGATGGAATGCCAGTAGGAAGATTATCGTCTACCTTGATTGTAAAAAGAGTTCTATCGCGATGGATCGTACCAGGCATCCTCCCACAAAGAGTGCTGAGAGCATTTTCCTGTAGCGCTATTTTTTGTTCAATTACGGGTATTGATAACGCTATCGACTGTCTCGAAGCCTCCTGCTGCTGAACAGCAAGCGAAGTTACCTGACCCGCTGTATACTGAAACCCAATCATTTTAAGCGTCGTATCAGCAAGGCTTAGGCTTTTTATTGAAATATCGAGCTGCTCATCCAGCATAAGAAGATTATAATAACCTGCTGCCACATCAGCCACCAGCCTTGTACGGACTGCCTTGGTAGCTTCCTGAGTTTTAAGGTAAGTAGCGAGGGCTGATTTTTTTCTACTGCGGATTTTACCCCATATATCGGCTTCCCATGAAGCGGAAGCGGAAGCTGTATAGTCTTGAGCAGTCGTCTGGATTCCGTTATCAGATGGGAAGGTTCGAGTTTCCTGAACTCCAATACTTAAGGCTGGGAGATTTCCAAGCTTTGCTGCCTTAAGAGTTTGCTCGGCAATTTCGATATTTTTCAGTCCAATCTGGAGGTCAATATTATTCACTACAGCAGTATCAATGAGCTCTCGCAGCGTTGAGTCTGCAAAAAAGTTTCTGTACGATAGCCTTGCAATAACCGAATCAGCAGAAGCGATGGTTGCGGAATGCAATGCACCACGATAATCCTTAGGAACCACTACATCCGGCTGTTTATACGCATGGGTTACACCGCATGCCGCAAGAGCGCAAAGCATCACGACCTGTATGCATATCAGTAAAACACCTTTCACTTGTTTTCTCATAGGGAAATTCTTAATCCAATATTTTCATCATGATGCATTTACAGACCGATCTTTTTCATTTTGAATGACCTTCTCGAGAAGCTCCCCTGCTTCAACTATAGGAGCGGCTGGGCCGGTAATACGTTCCTGGAGATACTGGAACGTTATAAAGAGCACCGGAACTATAAAAATACCGAGCACCATACCCATAAACATGCCACCTATAGCCGCAGCACCAATTGAATGGTTTCCCTGAGCAGTCGGGCCAGCAACAAAAAGAAGGGGTAAAAGACCCGCAATAAATGCAAGCGAAGTCATAAGAATAGGGCGAAGTCTTGCCTTTGCACCAGAAATAGCAGAGGCAGAAAGGGACATGCCCTCAGCCCTCCGCTGTAAAGCAAACTCTACAATAAGAATGGCATTTTTAGCCAACAGCCCGATCAACATAATCACAGCTACTTGAACATAGATGTTGTTAGCAATTCCTCCCAGTTTTATACCAAGAAAAACCCCAAGCAACCCCGTCGGAATCGAAAGCATCACGGCGAGAGGAAGTAGATAGCTCTCAAAAAGCCCTGAAAGCAGGAAATAGACAAAAACCACAGAAAGCAGGAAGATAAGTATCAGTCCTCCACTTGATTCGAGCTCTTCGCGACTCTGACCTTTCCAGTCGTAGCTATAACCAAGGGGGAGGGCGGTTTTTGAGACAGCCTCAACGGCCTTGATGGCTTGACCAGTACTAAAACCAGGCTTTACAACGGCGTTAATCGAAACAGCATTGAACAGGTTAAAATGGTCAACCGATTCCGTGCCATAAACACGCTTCAAGGTGATCACTGAACTGAC
>JAPLFE010000111.1 GCA_026390855.1 Chlorobiales bacterium
GCGTTTTAACGGTGTCCTCATAGTCCTTTCGGTTAGTTTTGGTTTGCACCGTTAAACTACGAAGGACTATGGGTGTTATTTTACGCCAAACTGCCGGTTCTTATTTTCCGAAATATGCTGGTTCTTAATTTCCGTTTACATTTGTCAATATTGATATCAAATCAATTCGTGACGATGTCTATATGCCTCTTCATGAGTATCTGTCAAGAAACCAGACATTTGTTGGCAAACTGCATCCACTTGCAAAAATTCTTGCACAATTAACATTGAATCGTTCTGCAGAGAGTGTATACGCCGGCCTGGACTATATCCTTTCTTATTCTAAAAAGCCATAATTTGAAGACTTCTTTTAGTAACAAACAATGTACGTTATGAGAAATTGCCAAATGTTGTGTTTTTAGCCTCTAAGCGACATCTTTGTTGACATATTCCGGGAACAAATAAAAAGAGGCGCCTATATTTTAATGAACAATGTGTTCGAAAAAATAATAAGCATATCCAATCACTCGGTCAACAATCAATGTTTCGGGAATTGTTCGTTACTGAACGAGACAGGCTGTTTTGTCAGGCAAAAAAAAGAATTTATTAGGGGATAGGGGACGACATTCATAACGTACACTTCTACAACCTCCCCTCGCCGAACTCAATCATTTTCTGCACTGCAACTCTCAGCTTTCCTATTCCCAGAGGTATTTGAATATTTTTTTTGATTGTCGTTGTTCCCGATACGGAAACTTTGTATAGCTTTGTCGGTACTCATGCTGAATACGATACCATAGATGCAACGACAATTTAGAAAGAGTGTGACAATGGAAATTAAAGCAATAAAAACCGAGCTGGATTACAAGGATGCTCTTCATCGTATGGAGGCGATTTTTTCAGCTAAGCCTGGTACAGAAGAAGGTGATGAACTCGAAATCCTTGGCATTTTGATCGAACAGTATGAAGAGGCCCATTTTCCCTTTGATCTCCCTGATCCGATAGAAGCGATTATGTTTCGAATGGATCAAATGGGGCTTAACCAGCAGGATTTGACGAAAATAATTGGCTCTAAAAGCCGGGCAAGTAAACCGTTAAGTGAAAAATGGTTCTTTCATCCTTTAAGAAGATAATTTTCTTAAAGGATGAATCGTGAATGGCAATAAAAATTTAGCCAGTTCAAACTGTTTTCACATTCTTACCTCATCCCTCAGCGCTGGGGACTCAGCACTATCTTTCATCTTTCCGGCATTTCAATCTGATATTTTTCAATCCGGTAGATAAGGGTATGGCGGGGGATTCTTAAAAAACGGGCAGCTGCAGTCTGGTTCCATGCATTGCGCTCCAATGCCTCTATAACAATTTCCCGCTCAAGTTGTTCAAGAGAGTAGCCCTCGTCAGGAAGCCTTACCACTCCATTTGTCTCGGGACTGTGCTCCCGAAATTTATCCGGCAAATCTTCAAAACTGATCACATCACTGTCCCGCATGATGAGTAATCGTTCGACAGTGTTTTCAAGTTCCCTAACAGTTCCTGGCCATGAAAACATAGTTAAAGCCTCAAGGGCTTTTTTATCAAATGAAACGTTCTCCCCGCCATGCTTTGCAGAGAAATATTTAATAAGAAGCGGAATATCCTTGCGCCGTTCACGGAGTGGCGGTAAATGAATTGGAATGACTGATAATCGGTAATAGAGATCTTCGCGGAATGTCCCGTCTGATATTGCTTTGTCAATATTTAGATTTGTGGCGGATATAACGCGAACGTCAAGCTTCTGCGGCTTTATTCCTCCTAAAGGTTCAACTTCCTTTTCCTGTAGTACCCTGAGCAGTTTTGGCTGAAGCTCAAGCAGCAGCTCACCTACTTCATCAAGGAATATTGTGCCACCGTCTGCAAGCTGGAATTTTCCGTTCTTCTCTTTTATCGCCCCGGTGAAAGCTCCTTTGGTGTGGCCAAACAGTTCGCTTTCAAGAAGGTCACGAGGAATCGCTGAACAGTTTATAGCGACAAATGGCCCGTCTCGTCGTGAACTGTTTGCATGAATAGAACGGGCAATCAACTCTTTTCCAGTGCCCGATTCTCCCGTAATCAACACCGATGCTTCGGTGTCGGCTACTTTGCGAACCATATCAAAGACTTTCTCCATCTCAGGAGATGATCCTACAATCGAGCGGAAATCAACCTTATCCGTCAACTCATCTTTCAACCGCTTATTCTCTTCAGCAAGGCCAGCGAATTGGAGTGCCTTTTTTACCGTCAGCTTGAGCGCTTCTCTGTTGAACGGTTTCGTTATGTAGTCGTATGCTCCAGCCTTCATTGCCTCTACTGCAACGTCAACAGTTCCGAAGGCTGTAATAATAATCACAAGAGTATCCGGCGAACTCTCTTTGATGGAATTGAGCACCTTCAAACCATCCATGCCCGACATTTTCATGTCGGTGATGACCAGATCAGGCTGAAGCAGTTTAAACAACTTTACCCCCTCCTCTCCAGATGCTGCAGCCTGCACTTCATACCCTTCTTCCTGAAGGTTATATTCCAGCACTCGCCTCAGAGAAGTATCGTCGTCAATAACTAGTATTTTTGCTTTCACAATCTTACCCCATTTGTTGCATCCTGCATCGGTAAGCTTACCGTTACGATAGTGCCTTTTCCCGATTTACTTTGGATCCGCATTGTTCCATTATGACTTTCAATAATTTTTTTGGTGATGGCCAGCCCCAGTCCTGTTCCGTCATTTTTTGTAGTGAAGAAGGGTTCAAAAATTTTCTCAAGCCTTTCTTCCTCAATTCCTTGCCCGGAATCCTGAAAACTGATCTCGCAGAAAGTGTTCTCTGAAACTACAGTGGATATGATGACGCTTCCTTTCGGTGGTGTGGCCTGCAAGGCGTTGATAATAATGTTCAAAAAAGCCTGCCGAAGCTTTTCTCTATCGGCTTTGATAATTATCGGATACGGTTGCGGTTGCAGCACTATGTTAACCTGTCTTTCACGGGCATCATTCGACACCAGGGTAACGATTGTTTCCAGCTCTTCATGAACTGGGCAGGGCTTCATATCAGATGGTTGTGGCCGCGCCATGTTAAGAAAATCCTCTACAACCCGGTTCAGTCGTTCAGTTTCCTTAATCTGAATCTCAATAAACTCGTGCTTGGGATCGTCTGGTGGGTAATCGTCTTTGAGGATTTCGGCAGTTCCTCGAATGGAACCAAGAGGGTTGCGGATTTCGTGAGCTAACATTGCAGCCATTTCTCCAAGGGTAGACAATTTTTCTGCTCGTCTCAACTGTTCTTCAATGACAATAATCTGTTCCGATTGATGTTGAAGTGTCTGGTAAGATTCTTTCAACCCCTGGGCAGTTTTTTGCAGTTCACAACTTCTCTCTCGCTCCCGTTGAGAAAGCAGACCGGTAACTCCTCCGACCGTATTGTAGATAAGTATTTCCATATACCGTTCCATCTCCATTGTAAAATGCCCACCCCACTGAAACAGAATATGAGGAGCATAAACAATGCTGACAATAATAGAGCAGAGTAACCCCCCTCGCAATCCGAACCAGAAAGCGGCCAAAATGATGGGCAGATAGTAAAGACGCTGGAAAATATCGTGAAGATAGTGTAACTGAAGTGGCGTCAGGTAATGAAGCAAGCTGATGCCAATGATACAGCCAGTCAAGGTCAGTGTTCGGATGAGAGTCGACTTTTCCATAGTACTGGCCCGCTTCCTTTAAGCCACTTCCATTTTATTTCTCGGTTTTAAACTCTGATGTAGTATGGAACTCTAACTCAGGGTAGTCATCTTTAGCTATTTTCAACATCCATTCACTTTCAGCAAAAAATACAGGATGATTTTCCTTGTCGTGTGCAATGGCATTCCATTTGCGGCGAAGAAACTCATCAAGCATATCCTTGTTGCTACTGGTAATCCAGAACGCCTTGTGGAAGCGCAAGGGAGTAAAGTCACACTGGGCACCATATTCGTGTTCCAGACGGAATTTAATAACGTCGAACTGTAGCTCACCCACGGTACCGATAATTTTACGGCTGCCATGCTGAACAAAGAGCTGTGCAACACCTTCTTCTGTAAGCTGCCTGACTCCTTTGTCAAGCTGCTTTGCCTTCATAGGGTCGCGGTTTTCGAGTGCCTTGAAAATTTCAGGTGAAAAACTCGGGATACCACGGAAATGAAGCATTTCGCCTTCCGAAAGAGAATCGCCGATTTTCAGGGAACCGTTATCGTAAAGACCGATAACATCTCCGGGCCATGCTTCGTCAATTACACTTTTTTCATTAGCCATAAAGAGAGTCGGGCTTGAAAAACGTATTTTTTTATGAAGTCTGGTGTGGGTATAGAACTTGTTACGTTCAAACTTGCCTGAGCAGATTCTGAAAAATGCTGTCCTGTCTCTATGGTTCGGATCAAGATTGGCATGTATTTTAAAAACAAAGCCGCTCATTGCCTCTTCTGAAGCATTCACCACGCGTTCAGTAGCTTCCCGTTCATCTGGACTGGGTGCAATGCTGAGGAATGTTTCAAGCAGCTCTTTTACACCGAAATTGTTGATAGCACTGCCAAAAAATACCGGCGCAAGCTGGCCGTCTCGATAAAGTTCTTCTTCAAAAGGATCATAGACCCCATTAATAAGTGAGACTGCTTCACGGAGTTTTTCGCAGAAGCTTTCAGGAATCCATTTTTCCAGCTCAGGATCGTTAGGATCATTGATCTTGATAAGGCTTTCACTGATACGAGTTGTATTGGCTTCGAAAAGATTAAGCTCTTTTTTGTAAAGATTGTAAACGCCTTTAAATGTCTGTCCCTGGCTGATAGGCCAGGTAAGGGGTCTGACATTGATATTTAACTTGTGTTCAAGTTCATCAAGCAGCTCGAAAGGGTTCTGGCCTTCGCGATCCATCTTGTTGATAAAGATGATGACCGGGGTATGGCGCATTCGACACACCTCCATGAGCTTTTCGGTCTGTTCTTCTACTCCTTTAACGCAGTCAACAACAAGAATGACACTATCGACTGCTGTCAGCGTTCGGTATGTATCTTCAGCAAAATCTTTGTGGCCGGGTGTATCGAGAATATTGACTCGCTTCCCAGCATATTCAAATCCCATGACCGATGTGGCAACCGAAATTCCGCGTTGCTTTTCGATTTCCATGAAGTCACTGGTTGCCGTTTTACGGATTTTGTTGTTTTTTACAGCACCGGCGGTCTGAATGGCACCTCCAAAGAGCAGAAATTTTTCTGTCAGTGTGGTTTTACCTGCATCAGGGTGGCTGATAATTGCAAACGTTTTCCGTTTGCCTATTTCTTTTATTAAATCCATTGTTAGTAATGCTCTCTCTTTTTCAAGTACACACTGTTGCTGTGTGTTGAAAAATGTTAACGTTGATTTTGTTTCTTGATAAAGTCCATTCGCGTGCCCAGGCCTGCATAGTCTTTTAAGCAGGCATCATGCTCCGACCTTTTGCAGGGAGAAATGATCTGTTCGCAGTGATTGAGCCTTGTATGGACATGACGTAAGCAAAGATACAAAGAACCATACTAATAAAAATAAAAAGAATCTCTCTTTAACGATCGACTTCCGATTCTATAATTCTAAATTTTTCTTCATGTCGATTTTGAAAAAATCGCTATAATAGCAGAGCTTTTTTAACCACCCTTAAGCCCGGTCACACTATGAATTTCAATCCTTGGCACGATGTTGAGATAGGAGAGGATCAACCGAATATCGTCACTGCTATTATCGAGATTTCAAAAGGCAGCAAAACAAAGTATGAACTTGACAAAAAAACCGGAATGCTCAGGCTTGACCGTGTTCTTTTTTCATCTATTTTTTACCCCGCTAATTATGGCTTTATTCCGAAAACTCTCGGCGATGACCATGATCCATTGGATATTGTTGTTATTTCACAGTGCGACATTGTACCAATGTGTTTGGTAAGAGCAAGAGTTATTGGTGTTATGCGTATGGTTGACCATGGTGAAGGTGATGACAAGATTATTGCTGTTGCTGAAGATGATATCAGCTTGAGTAATATTCATAATATTGATCAGTTGCCACCGTACTTCAATTCTGAGCTACAGCACTTTTTTGAAGAGTATAAAGCGCTTGAACAGAAAACAGTTCTTGTTGAGGATTTCCAGGATGCTATAATTGCCCGCCAGAGCGTTTCTCATGCGATTGATAATTACAAAAAGGTTTATGCGTAAGGGCTAGAAACTACTTCTGGGCATGTATGAAACCTGGAGAAAAAAAAGGCGATCATTGTTCTTGTTAACAATGGTCGCCTTATGTGTTTTAAGGTCCAACTTGATTTTATTTCTTATAAAAATAAGAGGATGCATGTCTTGTCAGCTTTGTCGCCTGGCTTTTTCTTATAAAGCGATACCGAGGATTTCTGCTGTCGATATGATATTGATGGTTTTTAAGGGAGAGTGAAAAGTAATGTTATTTTTGTCTTCCTGTTAAATGTCTGAAATGTCATATATTGGCCGGGTAAAAACCATTGCATCATACAGGGTGTTATTGTCATATATACTGCAAAAACGATAAACTTTTATGGTATCATTAACGCTCGATGAGCTGGCGAAAAGAGCTGAAAAAATAAAACTTGTTATTTCCGATAATGACGGTGTTTTCACTGATAACGGAGTTTATTATTCAGAGAGGGGAGAGGAGATGAAGCGCTATTCCATCCGGGATGGGATGGGCGTTGAAAGGTTGAGAAATAATGGAATCGATACCTGCATCATGACTGGTGAGGTTTCGCCAAGTATCCAGAAACGTGCTGAAAAGCTAGGAATGAAGAGGCTTTATCTTGGTGTTAAAGATAAGTTTTCAATTCTTGAAACTGTTCTTCTTGAAACGGGTCTTCAAAAGCATGAACTTGCTTATATAGGCGATGACGTCAATGATGTAGAAATTATGAATGAAATCGCACAGGAGGGCTTAACAGCGTGTCCTCGTGATGCAACAGTTTTTGTAGTACCTTATATTCACTATCGTTGTCATGCTGATGGAGGATATGGTGCATTCAGGGATTTTGCTGAGTGGCTCATAGAGCTTAGAACCTCCTGAGCTGATTACAATGATCAGTGATTTTTAAAAGTGTAATTAAATGTTCTGATATTTATAACAACATCGATTCGGGCAATAAATCACCTTGTAATGCCCGGCTCGTTTTATCCTAATATACATGTATGGCTGAAGTTACCATAGGAAACAGATTAGTAGGGGATGGTCATCCCGTTTTTGTTATTGCTGAGATCGGCATCAATCATAATGGCTCGATGGAGGTTGCAAAAAAACTTATTGAAGGTGCTGCACTTGCCGGATGTGATGCTGTAAAGTTTCAGAAACGCACACCGGAACTTTGCGTCCCGAAGGATCAACGTGATATTGAGCGTGATACTCCGTGGGGGCGTATGAAGTATATTGATTATCGTTACAAGGTTGAGTTTGGACGGGACGAGTACCTGGAAATAGATCGTTTCAGCAAAGAACATGGAATTTTATGGTTTGCTTCCTGCTGGGACGAAGACTCTGTGGATTTTATGGAACAATTTAATCCTCCATGTTACAAGGGAGCATCTGCATCCCTCACCGATCTTGCACTACTCAAGAAAACCGCAGGGACAGGAAGGCCGCTGATTATCTCAACAGGGATGTCAACAATGGAAGAGGTTGAACATACCGTTGCTGAGTTGGGTACCGATAATCTTCTTATTGCGCATACCAATTCAACTTATCCTTCTCCGGTTGATGAGCTCAATCTTCGAATGATAACAACACTCAAAACCCTTTATCCTTCTGTGCCAGTAGGATATTCAGGTCATGAAGTCGGGCTGGCTACCACTTGGGCGGCTGTTGCATTAGGCGCAACATTCATTGAGCGCCATGTCACTCTTGATCGAGCCATGTGGGGCTCTGATCAGGCCGCCTCAGTTGAATTGTCTGGTATGGCCAGGCTTGTTTCTAACATTCGTGATATTGAAAAAGCGCTTGGGGACGGTGTCAAGCGTGTTTATGATGGTGAGGCTGCAGCTCGAAAAAAATTACGGCGCTCCTGATTTTTATGGTCAGATACTGTGGAAAACTGCAGTAAAACAACACGCTCGTGTTTTGCTTGCAGTTTTCTCCGGTGTTAGGGACTTTTGAATCCAGCCTCTCCTCGATATTGTTATCCAGTACTTGTTATATTTAATTGTCTCCATTAAATTTACCCTTCAGTTCGTTGGTGTTTTCTTCTTTTGATTGCAAACAGTAGTTCGTTTTCAGTCTATGGGCATAAGGAATACATCAATTAAATTTTGATCTTGATTTTTATCAATAAAGTATACTCAATATGAGCAATAACAGTAATAACGGTACATTGCCGGTTCAGGAGTTTGAATATAAGGCTGAAATGAAGCAGCTTCTGGACCTTATTGTCCATTCACTCTACACCCATCCAGAAATATACCTCAGAGAGCTGATTTCCAATGCGTCCGATGCGTTGAGCAAAGTGCGATTCAATTCATTGACTGATCAGGATATTATTGACAGGGAAGCAGAACTTGCCATCAGGATAAGCATTGACTCCAAAGAGTTGACCTTTGTTATTGAAGACAGTGGTGTAGGTATGACAGAAGAGGAGCTTATTGCCAACCTCGGGACAGTAGCAAAATCCGGTACACTCGGTTTTATGCAGTCTTTGAAAGAGCAGCAGAAAGAGCTTGACGGCAACCTGATTGGTCAGTTTGGAGTGGGCTTCTACTCAGTTTTCATGGTAACGGACGAAGTCACGGTAGAAACCAGAAGCGCTAAGCCAGGTTCGGAAGGGTATCGCTGGCGTTCCCTCGGGCAGGGTACCTATACGATCGAAAAGATTGACAAAGCTGAGCGAGGCACAAAGATTTCATTCAAGCTTAAAGAGGCATCCAAAGAGTTTGCAGAAGAGTATCGTATTGAGCAGATCGTTAAAAAATATTCCAACTTCGTTGATTTTCCAATCTATCTGGGCGAAAAACAGCTCAATAGTATAACTGCTCTCTGGCAGCGGTCAAAAAGCGAGTTAAAGGATGAGGAAGTCAATGAGTTCTACAAGTTCATTGCAAATGATTATCAGGATCCTCTTGATTATCTGCCAGTTTCTGTTGAAGGAATGGTAACCTTCAAGGCTCTTCTTTTTTTACCAACAGAAGCCCCTCCAGAAATGCTGTATCGGCAGGGTGATCTCGAAAATCGCGGTCCGCAACTCTATGTGAAAAAAGTGCTGATCCAGCAGGAATGCCGTGATCTTTTGCCCGAGTACCTTCGTTTTATTGCTGGTGTTGTTGATACAGAGGATCTTTCGCTCAATGTTTCGCGTGAGATTGTTCAGTCAAGTCCAGTGATGGCGAAAATCCGTCAAATTCTTACCGGAAAAATTCTTGGGTGGTTTGAAACTCTTGCACAGGAGCAGCCCGATAAGTTTAAAACCTTTTACAAGGCATTTGGTCCAGTTATAAAGATAGGGTTGAATACAGACTTTACTAATCGTGATAAGCTTATTGAACTTTTGCGGTTTGAAAGCACAAAAACCGGAGTGGATGAATATGTGACCCTCAAAGAGTACTCAGCAAGAATGGGGGCTGACCAAAAAGAGATTTACTATCATTCAGGTTCAAGTCGTGCACAGCTTTTAGCTCATCCAAATCTCGAGTATTTCCAGAATATGGGTATTGAGGTTTTGCTGCTCAGTGATCCTGTTGATGTGTTTGTGATTCCATCGATACATGAGTACGATAAAAAGCCTCTTAAATCTATTGAAAAGGCGGATATCGATTTTTCAGCTCAGAAAAAGGAGACCTCTGAACCACTTGCGGAAAATCTTCTTAAGCCAGTGCTTGAATTGTTCCGTGAAACACTTGGGGAGGAGATCGAGGATGTCATTGAGTCTCATCGGCTTGTCAGCTCTCCTGTTACTCTTGTGAGTGGGAAGGATGGTCTGGACAGCCAGATGGAAAAGATGATGAAAATGATGAAGAGTGATCTGCCTGCCGGGAAAAGGATTCTCGAGGTCAATACATCACATCCGATAATCCGAAATCTTGCTGGAATGATTATAGCTAATGAAAGTAATCCGCTCATTAGAATAGCCATGAAACAGCTTTACGAAGGCGCACTGCTTCTTGAGGGAGGCCTTGATTCGACTACTGCATTTTTATCGAGAATGAACGAATTGATTGAGGCTGCTACGCTTTCCAGGTAAGAGGATTCTAAAACTTTTTAATTCAAGAATTTGTGAAAAAGGGAAGGGATATCGAATCCAGACAAATCACGGTTTTTCAGAAAAATGAAATAACCGAGCATTACATCTATAAAAAACTTTCCGCAAGGGTAAATGGCGTAAAAAATCGCCGGATACTTTTTCAGATTGCCGATGATGAGATGCGCCATTACAATGTCTGGAAAACCTACACCAAAAGAGATGTGAAGCCAAGCAGTATCAAAATATGGTTTTACACGCTTGTAAGCATGGTGTTCGGCTTTACCTTTGGTATCAAGCTCATGGAAAACGCGGAAAAAAATGCACATGACGTCTATAGTCATATTCCCGATTCAATAAAGGAGATCAACGGCATCATCCGTGATGAGGAAGAACATGAACAAGCCCTGCTGGCACTTTTGGATGAAGATCGCCTGAAATATACAGGATCTCTTGTTCTTGGTCTTAATGATGCGCTGGTCGAGCTTATGGGCGTGTTGGCTGGCCTTACCTTTGCGTTGCAGAACAATGCTCTTGTAGCCTTGACGGCAGCTATTACTGGAGTTGCAGCTGCGCTTTCTATGGCCGCATCGGGCTATTTGTCAACAAAATCAGATCCTGGAGGTAAAAATCCGTTTGTTGCAGCACTTTATACAGGTATTACCTATATCATCACCGTGCTGTTGCTGATTACTCCATATTTATTTTTCAAAGATATTTATCTTTGTCTCGGATTGGCATTTTTTGCAGCAGTCATTATTATAGGGTTTTTCAACTACTATATTTCTGTTGCACGCGATTTGCCGTTCAAAAGCCGTTTCCTTGAAATGATCGGATTGATTTTTACGGTTGCGGCACTGAGTTTTCTGGCTGGCTATGCAATACGCTATGCATTCGGCATCGTAATTTAAAAGAGCGGCATCAACATTTGTGTTTAAGTTGCATGTTAAGGCAACTGGGGATGTTTTACCGGCCAGTCTGTGTTGTCACTGGCCGGCATTTCTTCCTCTCTTTCTCCGCACTCTGCACTTTTTCATGTCATAACCGATTGCAGAAGTGTGGTAATTGCTGATAGATCGGCAGGTTCAGACGTATTTATTCTGATGCTGATAGAATTTTCTTCTTCTGTAAGTGCTTCCTGTTGTTCAAGTTGAGATTCAAGCACTGTTATATCGGCTTCTGATGCATCGTTGCCTATCTGAAAACGCCTTAACACTCTTTCGAAGAGTACCTTTCTGGGGGCATGAAAGTGTAGAATACGGCAGGGACAGTGCAATTTTCGGGCAAGCTCAATAAAAAGTTTGCGTTTGGCGGCTTTGAGAAACGTCGCATCAACAATAACAGCAAGTCCTTCGTCAATGCAAAGGGTCGCAACGTGGAGAAGTCGTTCATAGGTTTGTCGACCCATCTCATCTGAATAAAGGAAAGCTTTTTGCGTTTTATCGCTCCGGTCAAGGGCGTTGAGGCCAGCCAGCCTTTTTCTTTCAATATCCGAGCGGATATGCACACTCTGAATTGCTTGGGCAATATCGCTTGATAACGTTGTTTTTCCGCTTCCCGAAACTCCGCATGTCAGCATGAGCAATGGCTTTTGTTTACGGGTGTAGTGCTCTGCAAGTCGAAGGTACGAAAAGTGTTCTTCAAGAATTTTTTCACCAATGACTTTTTCTGATGTCTGAACGTAACGGATTGCCGTGACTTTTGCCCTCACCATAGCTCTGTAAACTGCATAAAACCTGAGGAGTGGCAGTGCCCCGTAATCGCCAGTTTCTTTCAGATAGTTGTTCAGGAGCCTCCATGAAAATTCTGGATATTCAGCGTGCTCCAGATCCATGTAAAGAAATGCCAGATCACTTATAACATCAATAATGCTGAGATTTTCATTGAATTCGATACAGTCAAAAATAAAAATCCGGTTTTTCCACCAAACCATATTGCCTGTATGCATGTCGCCGTGGCATTGCCGTATAAAACCTCCTATTTGTCTTTCTAGAAAAAGAGGATAAAGTCGCTGATGTTCTTTTATTGTCCACTTTTTGAGTAATTCAAGTCTGTTCGCTTCATCTCTGTTCGATACCACTGGTTTAGTATGAGCGAAATTATCAAGAATTGGCTTTATGAGATTGTCAGGATGTCCAAATCCTTTTTCGATCCCTGCGGAAGTAATGTGTTGATGAAATTCAGCAATCAGGTGCGCCAGAATATCGATATGCATTATGCTGAGCTTGCCGGAAGAAAGTAACCTGTCAAGTTCCATGGTTCTATCAAAACGGACCATTTTAACAGCATAGTCGATGATCTCGCCATCACTTTCGAAACAAAAAGAATTTGCTGATTTCACCACTGGTACTATAGAAAGATAGATTTCAGGGCACAGTCTCCTGTTGAGGCGAAGTTCTTCATGACAGTAGTACTGGCGTTTTTCCAGAGTTGAAAAATCAAGAAACCCGAGGTTCAGTGGCTTTTTGACTTTATAGGCATATGATTCGGTGAGAAATATCCAGGAAATATGGGTCTCAACTACTTCAATCGTTCCCGTGGAATGAGGATATGCTTCAGGATGGCTTAATGCCACAGCTAGCGGTTCCATAGTGTTCCTTTGTATGAATTACCCCTAAACAACGGATGGATTAGGTTTAAAAAAATGTAAATTAAAAGTTTGTTACAGGGCTATACTGTTCGTCATACTTATCGAATCAATTCACGCCTATGATACATCTTTCCAAGATACTCTGTCCAACTGATTATTCCGCCACCTCGGATAACGCTGTATGTTATGCCGTTGAATTTGCACGTAAAGTTGGTGCTCATGTCAGGTTTATACATATCCTTACTTCTGGAAATACAGCTGAAAAAATTACAACTGATCAGGAAGGTGCCGTCGTTCCAATAGAAGAGGATGATGTACTTCCCGATAGTTTTTCCAGTATTCTGATGGCTGAAAAAAAGAAAGGATTGAATGCTGATATCCGTGTTCTTAAAGGCGAAGCATCTAAGGTTATTGCCGAACAGGCAAGTTCCTGGGGTGCCGATCTCATCATTATGGGTTCACATGGCAGGAGCGGTCTGCAGCGGCTTATCATGGGCAGTGTTGCCGAAGAGGTGTTCCGTTCTTCCGATATTCCCGTCTTGTTGGTCAAACAGGATGCGGCCAAAAAAATCGTTTCTGATTGATACTCACTATCCCAAGTCCATATAATATTTGCGTTTCAGACTATGAAAAATTTCAGAGAATCAATAATTACACTTATTACCGAAACATCAGCAAACCTGCCAAGTGATGTTCGATGTTCCATTGTGAAAGCTATTGAAATGGAAGATCCTAAGTCTCAGGCAGGCCTCGCCATGTCCACCATATCAGTCAATATCGATATGGCGGTTGATAACATTTCGCCAATCTGCCAGGATACCGGCATGCCGTCTTTTTTTATTCATACACCTCAAGGTGTTGATCAACTTCAGATGAAACGGGAGATAGAAGAGGCTATTGCGGAGGCCTCAGTAACCGGCAAGCTTCGGCCTAATGCAGTTGATGCATTCACAGGTAAAAACTCCGGCAATAATCTCGGGTTTCATTTCCCGGTTATTCACTTTGAGCCATGGGAAAAGGAAGAGATAGAGGTTAAGTTGATTCTGAAGGGAGGAGGCTGTGAGAACAAAAATATTCAGTACTCTCTTCCTATGGAAATCCCCGGCCTCGGAAGTGCTTCGCGTGATCTTGATGGTGTGCGCAAATGTATGCTACACGCGGTTTACCAGGCTCAGGGTCAAGGTTGCAGTCCTGGTTTTATTGGAGTTGGTATTGGAGGTGACCGTACCAGTGGATTTGAGCTTGCTAAAAAGCAGCTGTTTCGCAGAATTGACGACCGCAACCCTGATACGGAACTTGACAATCTTGAACAGTATATCCTTGAAAAAGCCAACACGATGGATATTGGTCCAATGGGTTTCGGTGGAAAAGTAACTCTGCTTGGATGTAAGATCGGAAAATCGCATCGGGTTCCTGCAAGTTTTTATGTTTCTGTTGCCTATAACTGTTGGGCATACCGTAGGCTTGGTGTGCTGCTTGATCCAAAAACCGGATCGATTAATAGCTGGCAGTATCGGGACAGTGATGAGATTAAACGTATGGCAAAAGGGGAAGGAATGCCATTGACAGGAAGGGAGGTTAAGCTTCAGGCTCCGGTTACTGAAGAGCAGATTCGCAGCTTGAAAGTCGGCGATGTCGTACTCATCGACGGCACAATGCATACAGGGAGGGATGCATTTCATCACTATGTCATGCATCATGATCTTCCAGATCATCTTGATACCGAAGGAGGTATTCTTTTTCATTGCGGTCCTGTCGTCCTGAAAAATGCAGATGGCAGCTATAGAGTTACTGCAGCAGGTCCGACCACATCAAGTCGCGAGGAACCTTATCAGGCTGATGTTATTAAAAAACTTGGGTTGCGTGTTATCATTGGTAAAGGGGGTATGGGCCCTAAAACTCTTAAGGGACTTCAGGAACATGGAGCAGTCTATCTCAACGCCATCGGAGGCGCAGCCCAGTACTATGCTCGCTGCATTGAAAAAGTGACCGGAGTCGATTTTCTTGAAGAGATGGGTGTTCCAGAAGCGATGTGGCATTTAGAAGTGAAATCCTTTCCTGCTATTGTTACCATGGATGCCCATGGTAACAGTCTGCACAGCCTTGTCGAAGATGATTCATTCAATAAGCTCAATAAATTGGCCGAGGAAAGTCACTGACCCTTTGCAGATAGGTGTTTTTTCTACCACAGAGATATACAAAAAAGGAATTGATCTCTGTTGATAGGCATAAATGCTATGGAGAGTCGGGGATTTTTATTATCAGAATTACTATCAACCGAAATGTTTAACTGAAAGGACTGGGTATATGAAAAAAATAAGATTTATGGACGTCTCCTTTCGTGACGGGTTTCAGTCATGTTTTGGCGCCAGAGTAAGAACTGAAGATTTTCTTCCTGCTTTGGAAGCTGCCGTTCATGCCGGAACTGACAACTTTGAGATTGGAGGTGGTGCCCGCTTTCAGAGTCTTTACTTCTATTGTGAAGAAGACGCATTTTCTATGATGGATTCTGCACGTAAAGTCGTTGGACCGGACATTAATCTTCAGACCTTATCGAGGGGTGCGAACGTTGTTGGCCTGGTATCGCAATCAAGAGATATTATTGACCTTCACGCCCGGCTTTTCAAAAAACACGGCATAACTACTATCCGAAATTTTGATGCATTAATGGACGTTCGAAACCTTGCTTATTCCGGTCAATGTATCCATAATGCAGGCCTTAAACACCAGGTTGTCATTGCCCTGATGGGTCTTCCACCCGGACTGAAAGAAACCTATTGTCATACACCACAGTTTTATCTCGATAAACTGCAGGAAATACTTGATGCTTCAATTCCTTTTGATAGCGTTGCGTTCAAGGATGCTTCAGGTACAACAACACCGGCTGTTGTTCATGATACAATTAAAGGTGCAAGAAAGTTGCTTCCTGAAGGCACCGAAATTGAATTTCACACGCACGATACAGCCGGAATGGGAGTCGCATGCAACTTTGCAGCAATTGAAGGCGGTGCCGATATCATTGATCTCTCAATGGCTCCTGTCAGCGGAGGTACTGCTGAAGTCGATATTCTTACCATGTGGCAGAGGCTCAGAGGAACAGGATATACCCTTGATATCGATCATGAAAAATATCTGGAAGTGGAGGCACTCTTTATTGATCAGATGTATAAATATTACATGCCTCCCGAAGCAACAGCGGTAAATCCTGTTATCTCTTTTTCGCCCATGCCGGGTGGAGCCCTGACGGCAAACACTCAGATGATGCGAGATAACAATACCCTTCATCTTTTACCTAAAGTAATTCACAGCATGCGTGAGGTTGTTGTGAAAGGTGGCTTCGGTTCATCGGTTACTCCGGTATCTCAGTTCTATTTCCAGCAGGCCTTTGCCAATACCATTCAGGGTCCATGGAAAACAATTACTGACGGCTATGGTAAGATGGTGCTCGGCTATTTCGGTCACACTCCTGCCCGCCCTGATCTTGAGGTCGTCAGGCTGGCATCGGAACAACTTGGTCTTGAGCCAACTACTGAAGACGTTCATGATATCAATGACCGTAATCCTCAGCTTGGCATTCCTTATAACATATCTCTTCTTCAAAAAGCTGGTTTAGCGCAAACCGAAGAAAATATTTTTATCGCAGCAACCTGCGGCGAAAAAGGAATAGCTTTTCTCAATGGCGATTGTTCTACCGGTATTCGTTACAAGGCCGATATTGCTGTCGAAATCAAAGCAAAGACACGAGCAGAGGTTGTTGCTGCTTACCATGAAGCCCACAAGCACGATATTCATCAGGAGGAGGTTAACAAAAGGCTTGTCGATCTCTTTTCAAAATTACCCCCACAGCAAGCTCCTTCGGAATCATCTACTGGATCGAAAGTTATTTCGATGGCGGGCAACTTTACCGTTTTCGTTGACGGTGCTCCCTTCACGGTGACATTTGCGGAAGGGTCAGGAATTAACCCTCAACCGTCCTCTTCTCAGGCCGCAACCCTCAGCACTCTGGACACTCCTGCTGAACACTCAGATGGTACCCCTGTAATTGCCATCATGCCCGGCAACGTACACGCAATATCAGTCAGCGTTGGCGATGAGGTAAAGGAAGGGGAAGAAGTTGCAGTTATTGAGGCAATGAAGATGGAAACCCCGATCAAAGCACCCTGTGCAGGTAAAGTCCTCACCATTACCGCAGTAAAAGGCGGCACAGTGTCAATGGGCGACGTAATGATGACGATCGGTTAATATTAGATTGAGTATACCTGCAATTTTCTTTATTTCGACGAAACAAAAAACCCCCGATATTCGGGGTTTTTTTGTTTAAAGGCTAAGTTACTGTTTCAGAACTACTTCGCAGTCGGGATGAAGTTCAATAAAACGCTCAAGTTCTTCCCCGGGAATGTGGCCAGCTGAAAGTTCTAATTTTTCAAGGTGCTGAAGATGCATGATCGGGCCTATAGAGGTAATCAGCGTGTTAGAAACATCAAGCTCCTCAAGGTTTACAAGTTCCTCAAGAGGTTCTATATTGCTCAGCGGCGTACTTGCTATGCTTAGCTCACGAAGATCAGCAAGGCCTCTCAGCGCTTCAATACTTGTGATGCCCGTTTTGTTACAACGGAGATATTCGAGATTTTTAAGAGAGGAGAGAGCTGTTAACTCGATAATATCAGAACTGTTTATTCCCAATTCGATAAGGTTTTCCAGCCCGCTGAGCGGGTCAATAGAAGAAATTCTAGTTTTGTAGCAGCTGAGTTTTTCAAGATTGATGAGCTGTTTCAGCGGTGAAAGATCATTGATAAGTGTTTCTGAACAGTAAAGTTCCTCAAGATTGAGAAGGTTATGTATTGGCTCAAGTGAGCTGACCTGTGTGCTTGAGATCCAGAGGAGTTTCAGATTTCTTAGATTGCGAAGAGGTTCAAGCGAGTAAAAGTCACAGTCGAAAGCATAAAGACGCTGCAGCTTTTCAAGATGTGAAAGTGGCTCAAGATTTTCGACAGGAGACTCATCGCAACGCAGTTGCTGAAGTTTTTCAAGGACCCTGACAGGCAAAAGATTATGAATTCTTCTGTTGTCACAACGCAGGTGGGTGGTTTCAAGAAAGTCAAGCAAGTCCTGATCGGATGGGTCCCGGACAATTTTCAGTGTTGTTTTAACGATATCTTTCCAGTCAGCTGACATGGAATTCCACCATTTTTTTCTTGCAGAACCTTCTTTCAGAAGCTCTGTTTTTGTAATAGTGCGGAGGTACTCAAGTTCATCAGCGCGATAGGACTGTTTTGAGTTTTCCTGTTGTCCGCATTCTACGGGTTTATCTATCGGAAGGGTGGCATTGCAATTAAGCTTTTCAGTCAGGCAGTAAGTATACCAGACTGCTTTTTTTTCTTCAATGTTTTGATGGTGCAAATCTCTTGACTGCTGGTCAAGGGAGGAAATGTCTTCAAGAATATCATTTCCGCATCGCGGACATACCGCACTGTCCGTAGTAAGGGGATAGCCGCAGACCGGGCATTGATTATAGGTATTTTGCTCCAAAGTATAATGTAATTAATTCATTGAAAGATTTAAAAGGGGCATGTTACTGCATGATAAGAAAAAAAGCATTACCGGCATAAAAGTAGGAAAAAAACATAGATATATTTTTTCTCCGATTCCTTTTCCTTTATGATTCATGAGTACTGAATTATTTTTTGGAATGAACGTAGGGTTACGTTGATTTATCGTCTTGAATGATTTTGATAATACTCTAATGAGGCTTGTGTTGGCGAAAGATGTAAAAAGATATTCATGGAATTGATCGTTTTACAGGGTGGAGAATATCCTTTCGATTGTGTTGTTTGAGCCATAAGAGTGCACGGTTGACGATACCATCGAAAGATCTTGAAAAATGTACTATTTTGACCTTCAAACAGCCATAATGCATTCGTTGCTCCGATAAGTCGATTACATTATGGCGACACACGACAACCGCTACCATAAAACGCTGAAAGCCCTCTTTCTCTATGGATTTTGTACACTTGCATGCTCATACTCATTATTCGATGCAGAGTAGCCCGATTTTTCCGGGTGAGATTTTTTCTGCAGCGGTAAAGTTTGGCATGAAGAGTATTGCCGTTACAGATTATTGCGCAATATTTAATATGCCGGAACTGTTCAATGAGGCAAAAAAAGTCGGCATCAAGCTTATTATTGGCAGTGAACTACTGCTTCTTGAAACCGATGCCCACCAGAACAACCGAATTCCCATATCGCCTTCACTGGTACTGCTTGTTCAAAATGATACAGGATACCGCAACCTCTGCATACTTCTTTCCCGAGCAGCTAAGGATGGCTTTGTCCATGGAATGCCTCATATCGAGAGTCGCCTGCTTGAAAACTATCATGATGGACTTGTTTGCCTTTCAGGTTATTCTTCAGGCAGAATAGGCCGGGCACTTCTTGCCGGAGCAATCGAGGAGGCTGAAACCTTTACAGCCTACTACAGGGAGATTTTTGGAGAGAACTTTTATCTTGAACTTCAGCGCCATAACACCCCTTTTGACGAGCAACTCAATCAACAGACTACCAGCTTAGCGCAAAAATTTTCTATTGAACTGGTCGCTACCAACAATGTTCATTATCTCGAAAGGAGAGATGCCGGCTGCTACCGCGCAATGGTTGCTAACAGGACAAAGGAAAAACTATCTAGTCCTAATTTGCTGGCCCTTGCAGGAAGCGACCATTACCTGAAGTCTTCGGAAGAGATGTCGCTTCTCTTCAGTGATGAACACAGGGTGCTGAGCAATACTGTTCTTATTTCTGAAAAATGTGCTTACAGTTTCGGCAATAAAGACCCTATTGTACCCCATTTTCCTCTCCCGGAAGGATTTAAGGATGAGTTTGAATATCTTCGTCACCTTACATTGGAAGGGGCAAAAGAAAAATATGCCGATTCCGAAGCTGACGGTATTACTGCTGAAGATGTCAGTGCAAGAATTGAGCTTGAGCTTGGCGTTATCGAAAAAATGGGCTTCAGCTCCTATTTTCTTATAGTCAGCGACCTTATTGCCGCATCCCGCCGACTTGGCTATTCGGTTGGGCCAGGGAGAGGATCTGCGGCCGGAAGCATTGTTGCCTACCTTACCGGAATTACAAGGATCGATCCGCTTAAATACAAGCTGCTGTTTGAGCGGTTTTTAAATCCCGAACGTTCCTCCATGCCGGATATTGATATCGACTTCACTCCAGTCGGCAAACAGAAGGTTCTTGAGTATACGGTGGAAAAATACGGCACGGAGAGTGTTGCAAAAGTCATTGCAATCGGCACGCTCGGGGCAAAGGCAGCTATCCGTGATGCAGGTAGGGTACTTGAAGTTCCACTGCCTATTGTAGATAAGCTTGCAAAGCTCGTTCCCGTCAGGCCCGGCATCACCCTTGAAAAAGCATTGAGCGAAGCAAAGGAGATGAAGGAATATGCTGAAAGTACACAGCAAATCAGGGATCTTATGGTTTATGCCCGTGCTCTTGAAGGTCGTGCGCGTAATGTTTCGATGCATGCAGGAGCTGTTGTCATAACTGATGGAAGGCTTGAAGAGCAGGTGCCGCTCTATGTTTCCAACAAGGTTGAAACCGAAGTCCGGAAATTTGCTGACGAAATTGATCTTGACGAGCCTGCACATGTCAAATCAAAAACCGCCGATGGCAACGATGAAAAGCAGGTCGTTACACAGTTTGATAAAAACTGGATTGAAACGGCGGGACTTCTTAAGATTGACTACCTTGGCCTCGAAACGCTCGCCGTTATTGATGAAACCCTCAAAATGATCAAGCGACGGCACAATCTCGATATCGAGCTTGAAAAAGTGCCAATGACCGACCGGAAAACCTTCAGGATTTTCCAGGAAGGCAAGATGGCAGGTATTTTCCAGTTTGAATCATCCGGCATGCAGAGCTACATGACACGCCTTCAGCCTACTCAAATTGGCGATATCATAGCCATGAGCGCACTTTACCGTCCAGGAGCTCTCAATGCCCGAATTGATGAGCGGCGCAATGCCGTTGATTTATTTGTCGACCGCAAGCACGGTAGAGAAGCCATCGATTATATGCATCCAATGCTTGAAGAGATACTCAAAGAGACCTATGGTGTTATTGTGTATCAAGAACAGGTCATGCAGATTTCGCAGGTAATGGGTGGTTTCTCTCTAGCCAAAGCAGATAATCTCCGTAAGGCTATGGGGAAAAAGATGCCCGAGATTATGGAAAAATACAAGGTGGATTTTGTTCAGGGTGCCATTCAGCAGGGTGTTCACGATACCCTTGCAACAAGGGTTTTCGAGTTGATGGCAGAGTTTGCCGGTTACGGGTTCAACAAAAGCCATTCTGCAGCTTATGGTGTTCTTGCCTATTGGACCGGGTATTTGAAAGCTCATTACACTATTGAATTTGTGACGGCTGTTCTGAATAGCGAAATAGGCGATACTGAACGCATGAAACACTTGACCGATGAGGCAAAAAGTTTTGGGATATCGACGTTGCCCCCATCGATTAATAAAAGTGATGCGCTGTTTTCGGTTGAAGATGTTGATGGCCGATCATATATCCGCGTTGGACTTAGTGCCATCAAGCAGGTAGGGGGAGCCGCAAGGGCTGTTGTTACCTCCAGGCTTCGTCGTAAACGTGATTTCGTGAACCTCTTTGATTTGACCGTATCGGTTGACCTGAGAGTTATGAACCGTAAAGCACTCGAATGCCTGATTCTTTCAGGAGCGTTTGACGAACTTGACAAGCATCGCGCAAAACTTCTCGTCAATGTTGACAAAGCGATCAAATTCGGACAAATGCAAAATCGCTCCGTTACACTTGGTCAATGTGGTTTTTTTTCAGCCGAAGAGGGTGCAGAGCTTGAGGATGAACACTATCCCGATATGGACCCGGCCGAAATGATGCCCGAAGCCGAAAAACTTCTCCATGAAAAAAAGCTGGTTGGTTTTTATCTGAGCCATCATCCACTTTCCCCTTATCGGCGCGACTGGCAGGCATTTGCAACCCTTCATCTTCACGCTAAAGAGGTTGTCAAGGCAAAACAGTATAAAGTTATAGGAGTAGTTGTTTCAGTGAAGCCCTATCAGGACCGTAAAGGCAAGCAAATGCTTTTTGGTTCTATCGAAGACTTCACCTGAAAAGCTGACTTTACAGTTTTTGCAAGTCTCTATGAACAATATGGACATCTGATAAAACCTGAAGAAGTTTTAATGCTTGTTGCTGAAGGAGAAGTGAGCGGTGGGATGCTCAAACTCCTAGTGAGAGAAGTTGTTCCAGTGAAAAAGGTAAGAAATAGCTTTGTGAAAAAAATTATTCTCAAAATTGACGCCGATGACCAGTTGCAACTGGAAAAACTTTCAAAGGTAAAGCGGATATTTGACTCAAACAAGGGTGGGACTCCAGTCGATTTTGAAATAAAAGCACAGTTAGGAGGAAATATCGAAACACTGACACTTTTTGCTCGGAATACTCCGGTCGATGCGGCGGAAAGTACCATTGAAAAGCTCGAGGAGATTCTTGGGCCTGATAATGTGAGGATTTCAGGGTAGTCGGAATTATTTGTAAATTATTTTTATTACTTTCATTGCTGATAGACTGTATTGACATTAATTTTTAAAGATTTACTAACTCAACCGGGTATAAAAAAATGAGCGGAAAATATTTTGTAGCAACAGATCAGAATTTTAAAAAAGAGATTCTTGAATCAGATAAAGTAGCTTTAGTTGATTTTTGGGCAGCGTGGTGTGGCCCATGTATGATGCTCGGTCCTGTGATCGAAGAGCTCGCTGGAGATTATGAAGGAAAAGCAATCATTGCAAAACTTAATGTTGATGAGAATCCTGCAACGGCATCACAGTATGGTATTAGAAGTATTCCCTCCCTTCTTGTGTTCAAAAATGGTCAGGTCGTTGACCAGATGCTTGGAGCACTACCAAAAAACCAGATATCAAAGAAAATTGACGAGCATATAGCCTAAGAGATCGAGCTCCAATAAGTCTGTTATCCCGGCACTGACGCCGGGATGCATGGCGGCTTGTTTAAGCGAGAATGGTATGCGATTTTTTCCCTCCGCATTTGAATTTCCTGAATATATAGAAACCCCTTGTTGGTAAATAATCGAAAACGTAAAGCTTTGATGCCTATAATAGGGATCATTTTCCCGGATTTTAAGAGCTTTTTAAGCGGGACTTTAGGGAGTTTAAAGATTTGTAACGATATATTTAAAAAGAAATTGCTAAGACACTTGATCCTGGCAGCAAATACAAAGAACAATTTAAACGGGGACTTAAAAAATGAGCGAAAAATACTTTGTAGCAACAGACCAGAATTTCAAAAAAGAGATTCTTGAATCAGATAAAGTTGCATTAGTTGATTTTTGGGCAACATGGTGTGGTCCATGTATGATGCTTGGTCCTGTGATTGAAGAACTCGCAGGAGATTTCGAAGGAAAGGCAGTCATTGCAAAAATGAATGTTGATGAGAATCCCGGAACCGCAGCAAAGTATGGTATCAGAAGTATTCCCTCTCTTCTTGTGTTCAAAAATGGCCAGGTCGTTGACCAGATGCTTGGAGCACTACCAAAAAATCAGATATCCAAAAAAATCGACGAGCATATCGCTTAAAATGCTCATATTTTTAAATTGCTCCTTATACCGATATAAGCGTCGGAATGTGCGGAACCCTCTTCCCTGTAACTAAAATTAAAAAAACAATCATGGACAGTGAAGTACGTGACATAATCATTATGGGAACCGGGCCTGCAGGTTATACGGCAGCCATTTATACTGGACGGGCAAACCTCAAACCGCTTGTTATCGAGGGATTTCAGCCAGGCGGTCAGCTCATGATCACAACGGAAATCGAGAATTTTCCAGGTTTTCCTGAGGGTATTCGTGGCCCGGAACTTATGGCAAAAATGCGCGAACAGGCAGCGAAATTCGGTGCAGAGTTTGCTGGAGGTAGTGTTACAGAAGTCGACCTTTCAAGAAGTCCTTTCTGCTTAACACTTGAGGATGGTCGCGAATATTTTACTCGTTCACTTATTATCGCTACCGGAGCAAATGCCAAATGGCTGGGTATTGAATCTGAATTCCGCTATCGGGGCAAAGGTGTATCGGCTTGCGCGACTTGTGATGGATTTTTTTTCCGGGATAGCAATGTTTTTGTCATTGGTGGAGGTGATACTGCAATGGAAGAAGCTCTTTACCTGACCAAATTCGCTTCTCATGTTACCCTTGTTCATCGCCGAGAAGAGTTCAGAGCCTCAAAAATAATGACGCTCCGTACCAGCAAAAACCCGAAAATCAGCACAATCCTCAATCAGGTCGTTGACGAAATTCTCGGGGACGGTCATAAAGTAACAGGAATCCGCCTCAAAAATGTTTTGACAGGTGAACTTTCAGAACATCCTTGCGACGGAGTGTTTTTGGCTATCGGTCATACACCAAATGCCGAGTTGTTCAAGGGCCAGATCGATACTGATGACTACGGTTACATCATCACAAAAAAATCATCTACCGAAACCAATGTGCCAGGTGTATTCGCCTGTGGAGATGTCCAGGACTATACCTATCGCCAGGCAGTTACCGCAGTAGGAACAGGATGTATGGCAGCTGTTGACGCAGAGCGTTTTCTTGAATCAATACGCTGACTTTATTGTGTCAAGCTTATTTAGAGGCCGCAAAGTGGTGAGAATCACATCAACTCATCACTTTGCTCCTTGCTCTTGAAAAAATCAGAGAGCACCTCATTGAATCCATAGGCAAGTTCTGTCTCTTCGGTTTCGGTTTGGGTAAACCAACGAAGCATTTGCCCCTCATGCAAAACAATGCTTTCCACATCCCATTCTACAGCCTTCGTAAAAACGTGTTCCGTCCTGTCCGAAAACTCATAAACCTTGAACGGCAAACATCCTGCAACATGAATTTCAATTTCTTCCAGCATTTCCCTTACAATGCATTCATAAGGTGTTTCATCGTTTTCAACATGTCCTCCTGGTATATCCCACATGTCAGGATAGGGAATCGAAGGAAGGTCATCTCTGAGTATCAGTATTACCGCATGGTTCTTATTGTGAAAAATAATACTTGCGCCAACGTGTCTCATGGATAATTATTTATTGAATGATGATTCCACCATGTTCATCAAGTTTTGGGTAAGGTTCACCTTTTTGCTTGAGATCCCGGCTTAGTTTTGGATAGGAAAACTCAAACAGCATTCGTTGAAAGCATTCCTGTTCCAGTTGCGCTACATTATACATTCCTTTTTGTGACCGCTGGCGCTGTGCTTCAAAAAGAATAACTGCAGTCGCGACGGAAACATTTAATGATTCTATCATACCGAGCATAGGGACGGTGATTGCGTGAGCAGCTCCTTTTATGGCTTTTTTCGAAATCCCATCCCATTCAGCACCGACCACGAGAGCGGTAGGAATGGTAAAGTCAATATTTCTGAAATCAACACAACCCTCACAGTTTGTTGCGACAAGGATTTGCATGCCAAGCTTCGATAATTTGCTGTAGACCAAGTCAATATCATCATAAAGGTTCAATGTTGACCATTTACTTGCTCCAGCGGCTGCATTCTGCTCAGTATAGATAGTTTTACGGTATGAAACAGCATGGATTTCACAGATGCCGACACCGTCACAGCTTCGAATAATAGCAGAAAGATTGTGAGCCTTGTTCACGTTATCCATGACAACCGTCAAATCAGGCTGGCGATGAAGCAGCATGCTGCGGATTTTTTTAAATCGTTCAGGAGCGATCAATATTTTTACTGAAGATTGTTGAATCGAAGTGTAATGAGCACAATTGTAATACAAGAAAGCTATTTTTTCTCTGTATTTTCAATTACTTAAAAGGTAAGTTCGGTTTAACCGGTGGTTGTTTGGTAGAACGTAGCAATTATTACTCAATGTACTGGCATTGAATGGTCAATATTGCGAGGCTACATTTTATGAAGTATATCAGTATTGATTCTTGTGATGAAAAAATAAATAAACCGGACCACGGAAAGGAAGTACTGTAGTAAGCGTATGAGTCTCCATCATAAAAAACATCCCCAGCTTGAGCGCCTGCTGCATAAAGCAAGGTCGGTTAACCTTGACCCCTCATCAAAAGTACTTATTCTCAGCGACCTGCACATGGGCAATGGAGGCAGACGCGATGAGTTTCGACGCAATGCCGATTTGGTCAGGACCATGCTTGGGAGTTATTATTTGCCTGAAAAATATAGTCTTGTTCTCAATGGCGATGTGGAGGAGCTCTTTAAATTTCCTCTTGAAAGCATTTGCGAGGAGTGGAGTGATCTCTATGATCTCTTTCTCAGATTCGAACTGAATGGCTTTTTCTGGAAAACCTACGGAAATCATGACGCCGAATTGCTGGAGGAAAAGGAATACCCTCTTGCATCATCGATGGTTGAATCGCTTAAATTTCATTATGGCGATGAAACTATTCTGGTTCTTCACGGTCATCAGGCATCGGTTCTTTTGTGGGAAACCTATCCTTTTGTAAGCCGGGCAGTTGTTTTATTTCTCCGTTATATTGCTAAGCCTGTCGGCATAAGGAATTTTTCAACAGCCTATAACAGTCGTCGCAGATTTGCTATCGAAAAATCGATTTATGAGTTTTCAAATCAGGCAAAAATTGTTTCCATCATAGGTCATACTCATCGACCACTGTTTGAATCACTCTCCAAAGTGGATTTTCTGAACTTCCGGATCGAGGAACTTTGCAGGGCTTATCCTTCGGCAGACAGCGACAAACGCGCCGTAATAGAACAGAAAATTTCAGCATTAAAAATTGAGCTTGCTACCTGCTACAAACGAGGCAAAAAAATCGGTCTGCGGAGTGGTCTTTATAACAGCCTTACTATTCCAAGTGTTTTTAACTCTGGTTGCGCCATAGGAAAACGCGGCATCACAGCCCTTGAAATCGAAGGAAACAAAATCAGGCTTGTTTACTGGTATAACGGCAAACAGAGTCGAAAATTTACCAGTGACCGCGATAATAGGCCGATGGAGCTCGGTTCAACAGGTTTTTCCAGGATTGTTCTCAACGAGGACTCTCTCGACTATGTTTTTTCAAGGCTTCATCTTCTGGCTTGATTTGTCGTTGTTCCAGACAGTAACTACCTGAAGTATTTTTTAAAGTGTAAGTATATGGCCCACCAAATAATGAAGAGCTCCAGCACAAATGACCAACTTGTAAAATAACTTAACTCTGTGCTATACTGAGCTCCAGTTAAGACAAAAGAAAATGATGTATTGAAAAGTGGCGCTAACCAATAGACAGGGCCTGTAAAGGTATCCAACACTAAATGAATCAGCCCACTGAAACTGAAAATAAAGGCCAATGTTGGACCGCGGCTCTTATTTTTATCTCTCCTTAACCATAAGAGTGAAATAAGCAACAGTCCCAGCCAAAATATAGGCAGGTGGGTAATGTATGTGTGGTGATTATTTTGATTATCATCTTTCGTGTAATAATAAATCATATCGAAATCAGGAGCTATAGCGCCAAGAGGCCCCCAAAACATAAACGAATTATAAAAAACGGAGCTGGTTTTAAATTTATTGAACAATAACTTCGATGCAATATAACCGGCAGGTAGATGTCCGAACTTCATTGGATTTTCCTGAAATATGCAGTATGCAAGATTAAACAGAATAAAGCGTCCAAACACAGCAACTCTACTATGATATTGGTAACTTACAATTTTATATTTGGTTATGGAAAGTATTCCTTACAAAATCCACTTCAACACAAGGAGGGATGTAGTGGCGGTGGAAGTGAAAATATATCATTCGGAGTACTTTTTATAGCTATCTTAGTAAGGTAATTTAGTATGATGAAATCGTGGCAAATAGTTTTAGAGAGAGATTTCTACCATAGCCCTTTAGAAGATTTTACATGAAGAGTTGAACATTAAAATTCAAGTGCTCCAGGTTTTTGTTAGAAATTTTCATCGCTATTATGTTTTCGGGTAAGGATTGTTTTGATGTGATAGGAAAATATCATAATAGTACAATATATTCCAAGATGATTCCCAAATGGCGCATTATTTACTTACCAATGAGCGTGCGTGATGCTTTGTTTTTATTCAATCTACTAGTGTGTCGTGTCATACATATTCTGACGGATATAAGTATCAATAAGATCTGCTTTTTAGTAACAAAGTTCAATTCTTATAGGTGGTTAGTACGGACTTACCAAAATTAATTCTATAACTTTACATAAGTGATATAACACCAAGATGGCTTGATAATTTAAGGCGAGTGAGTCATGAGTTAGAGTAAAGCTTTTGAGGGGTTTTAGGAATAGATCGTACTGTGCTAAGTAAGTTTTTTACCGATCCCATGAAAATAGGGAAGCTTATATTGAAGTCACTGATATACTAGATTATTTTCTTCAAATTTATTAAAAAATGTGATAGCAGCATGAAAAAAAACATTGGTATGCGATTACAAAATAAGCATTTAATTGTTATTCCTTCTGTTCCTGTTTGGAGAAATGATAATATACTTTCTTTTGATCGTAAATTTTACGATGGAATGGTATTGTATACTCAAAAGTGGCCAGGAATTATAAGCTGTATAATATCTACGAGTAGATCATCTTTTTCCGATTTCGGAGTTATCAGTAAAACAAAAGAAGAGCTTCCGTTTAAATGCACTGTTTTAGATTTCGATGAAACAGTTACTGTCGATCATTTAACCGGTGCATCTATTGTTTTTGCTTCTGCTGATGCAAATAATCAACTTTACATAAGCGATTTATGTAGAAAAAGTAAAATTAAGTGTGTCTACGCTATTGAATATATACCTGAAACGCGATACCAAATAACATTATTAACTACACATAACCCTTTTGTGATATTGCGAAGGTTTATATATATCTGGCAGCAGGAAAAAAAGAGAATTTCAGCATTCAGTATTTCAGATGGAATTCAGTCTAATGGTACTCCTGCATATTATGAGTATAAAAAATTTAAAAATAAGCTATTATATTTCGATACTCGTGTTTATAAAGCTAATTTTATCACTGATAATGAATTAGAATACAGGCTTAAGGAGTTGTCTACAAACAAGCCCCTGCGCCTTGCCTTTTCTGGACGATTAATTCGAATGAAAGGAGCTGATCATCTTGTAAAGCTCGCATTACTATTAAAACAAAGAAAAGTTCCGTATAAATTCTATATGTATGGCGCTGGTGAGTTGAAAGATGAAATGATTGCATACATTCAAAAGCATCAACTTGAAGACAATGTATTCCTGCCCGGTCCTGTTGATTTTTATAATCAACTCCTTCCAGATTTAAAAAAGAATATTGATTTGTTTATTTGCCTTCATAGACAAAGTGACCCCTCTTGTACTTATTTAGAAACACTGTCTTGTGGAGTTCCAATTGTAGGTTATAAAAACAAAGCATTTTCCGGGTTATTGTCACTGGCAGATATTGGATGGGGTGCTGAAATTAATGATTTGAAAAAAATTGCAGACACTATTGAGCGGCTTAATGAAAACAGAACTCAACTTTTTGCAAAGTCAAGAAGCGCTGTTGAATTTGCGCGCCCTAACGATTTCGAAACAACGTTTCAAAATAGAATTAATCATTTGCTGTCAATACTTGAATCATAGCTAGAAAAATACCCCTAAAATGCAATTTATCAATTCATATACATTTTAGCACCATGAAAAGCACCATTAATTTTTCTGACCGCGCTATTCCTTCTGCAACAGTCTTAGGCCATAAAACATATTTATTGGATGCATGGCTGCAAATCCCGGAAAAAATAATTTTGCCTGAAGTAAAAACAACCGGTGGTGGATTTGATTTGGAAATAATCAACGGTTCGACTAATGATTTAGACTACTTTAGACCAAAAAGAAACCCGTTGAAATTTCTGAAGCGGCAAAATACAACCACTATAGAGAAGAAGGTTATCTTTGATGCAAGGTATGAAGTTGATACAAATATTTCACACTACCTCCTTGACACTCTTACAAGAATATTGATAGCCCGTGATGTACTAAGTCAGAATGGAATGCAAAGTGCTGAAATAGTAGTAATATTAAAAGAGAATTCTAGCGAGCTTGCAAGAAACTTCTTTAAAACACTCAATTATCAAACGATAGAAACCGAGTCAAACATTCAGGGTTTAATTGTTAAGCATAAAATTCGCCCAGCAAAATCAACTGTTGACAACTATATATCTTATGAGGATTTTGGTTTCTTTGATACAACGAAATATGCATTCGAAAATATTCTGAAATTCAGGCCGGCATATAATTCTCAGTATGGAGAAAAGATATTTATAAGTAGAAAAAATTCAAGAACAATAGAAAATGAAAATGAAATTGAAAAAATATTATCGGAACATGGGTATAAAAAAGTCTATTTCGAGGAGGGAAAGCTATCTCTTGAAGAGCAATGGGGGATAGTTGCTGAAGCGAAGGAGATAGTTGCAATTCATGGAGCCGCATTGTCATCGTTAATATTTAATCACACAAAAAATTTTGATAACGGTAATTGTAACCCTTCCAGAACAAAGCTTGTCGAGATTTTCGGCCCGGGGTTTTTTAATGGTTATTTTAGGTCATTAGCCAACACCTTTGGTATAAACTGGATTGGAGTTAGAGGACAAATAACACCTGAAGTTGTTAAGGATATGGATTTTATGGAAAACGGAAATCCTCCCGGACATACTCATCAGGCAGCCTCTTTTACTGTTGATCCGTTCTCGATTCATCGGGCGTTAGAGCTGATGGCCAGTGAGGATTCGATATGAGTTTCATGCAGCGGAGGTTACTGTATTTACTCACTGGGCAGGTAAGATAAAAACTTGCTAAGGCTGATGGAGATTTGCAATGTTCGACTCACGCTGGTCCTGAACTCTGCCGAAAACTCTTATGGAAAGGTAATTCGAGCTCTTCCAATACCTTGATGTAATTTGTTGATGATTGAATGATATCTTAGCGTATTGATCGTTTTATGGCATTTTTCAGGTTCCGGATTTCTGCGATCAATGGTCTTGAAAATGCCCATTTATCCCATAAGGATGATGGAAATACATCCGTGCGGGAACTTCTTTGATAACCGAGACTGGGAACAATAAGGAAGGTGTTGATGTCATGATTCTGCATGCGGAATGTGGTTAGTGCACCATCGTAGTACATCGGGCCTCCATCAGGATGTCCTGGAGGTCGCTCTAGAACTTGTTCTAAAAACTCAATAAATCTATCAAAAATGATACCGTTTACAGCATAAAAATGTTTAAGGCGTAAGGGCTCGGTTATTAATTCGAGTCTGTTCTCAGAAGAAAAATCTGATTTATATTCATGGCCGAGGTATAATAATCCCCATGTTACGTGCTTGAGCTCTTCTAATGCTTCTGCAGCAATAGTATTGATATCAGATACAAATGCAATATCGTCCTCCATTATAAGGATATTCGCAAGGTTATCGTGCTTGGCTTTTTTAATGGCATTCATGTGGCTTAAAAAGCAGCCTCTCACACCTGAACCGGGAAATCCTGCAGCTGATTCTGGCCGGATGGCACTGAAAAAATCAACCTTTTTATTTTCAAATTGCCATCCTGCCCGGTCGAATTCATTTCTGGTTTCAACTCTCCTGTCCGCTCGTTCTGGCAGGTTGATAATAGAAGTCCTGTCGAAATAATCAATAATTGTCATGATAGTTCTATTTAATCACGTTGTGATACTGGAACTTATCTCGTTTAACGCTGTCGAGTGGATTCTCGTTCGGTTCTGACCCAGGCGGTTCCCTTCTTTTTTAGCAGCATCGCAGCATAGAGTGGAATTTTCCACAAGATATAGAGCGGAGCGGCAGCGAGATAAAGCCAGGTTGATAAGGGGGCTCTGCGTTGAATTTGCCCGGATATAACGTAGAATATAAGAATCAGCCAGAATGATGCCGCCAGGATAAGCCATGCACCTTTCAGGAGTAGAAATGTGCATGCTGTGGCAAGGCTGAAAAGCATGACCAGCAGAGAAAGCGGGGGAGTTGCCAGTTCGGCGAGCGCATAAAGGTAGCGGGTATTTCCTGTTTTTGAAAAAAGCTTGAGGAGAGGCATTGTCATTCTTCTCACGAGCATAAAACGCCCGCCTTCCCAGCGGTTCCTCTGACTGGTGGCGCTTTTTCCAGACGTAACCATTTCGCTGCGAATAACGGCATCGGGATTGTAGCTTACAGTTATACCGTCTACAAGGAGCTGCAGCGTGAACTCCATATCTTCGACCACTGAGTGGCAGGGCCATCCATATCGCTTGAGAAGTTCAGTTTTGAAAGCCATACCGTTGCCTTTCAGGACGGCTGTTCCTGATAACATTACTGAGCCGGCCATGCGCAAATGGCAGAATACGTTGAAGGCGGCATCGCTGAGGGCAGGTCGCCAGCCGGCATCAGGGTTACTGACACTGTTGAATGCCTGAACGACTTGAATTTTTGAATTACTGAGAGATGCGCTTATTTCTCGAAGGAAGTTTTTGTCAGGCGATACATCAGCATCGATAATGGTGATCACTTCAGTATGACGATAGATGTCAAGATGGTTTTTCAAAAACCAGTCGAGAGCCTGACCCTTGCCTCTGTTGACGTTATCAAAACGTTCAAAAACGAGAGCCCCGGCCTGGCGGGCTTTTTCAGCGGTTTGGTCTGAACAATTGTCGGCAATAACATAGACATTAAGCAGGTTGTTCGGGTAATCGCATGCAAGGACCCCCTCAATGGTGTGTACAATACCATCTTCTTCATTATGAGCAGGAACAAGTACGCCGATATGGAGAAACCGGTTCTCAGCAACAGCTTCTTTTCGGAAAAGATATGCCGCAACCGTACACAGCAGAAGATATCCTGCAGGCAGGGCCAGCGTGATGAGCAGGCATTTTACAGCGATTTCAGCAATGATCATGACGTTTGACATTCCTCTTTGAAAAGTTTGACCATCTGCAGGTTGTTGATATGCTGACTATAGAGAGAAATTACTTTTTCCCGCCCGGCCAGCCCGAATTTACGTCGCAATGAAGAGTCGACAAGGAGTTTTCGTATCTGATTGGCGAGATCTTCAGCATCCCCTGGAGTAGCAAGTAGTCCGTCATGTTCGTGATCAATCAACTCAGGGATCCCTGTTATTCTCGTTGAAATGACAGGGATCTCTTTAGCCATGGCTTCCATCAGCACAACAGGGACCCCTTCAGCAAAACTTGCAAGAACAAAGAGATCCGTCTTGTCATAATACTCACGCACGGTATTCTGCCCGAGAACCCCGGTGAAGGTTACGATGTCATTCAGCTCTTTACTTGTTGCAAACTCTTTAAGCGACTTACTGTCAGGGCCTTCTCCAATGATAGTGACCTGAAACCGAAGGCCCTCCTGCTTAAGAAACCGACAGGCTTCGAGCAGGATATGCTGCCCTTTAGCAGGGACCAGCCTGCCGACACAAAGTATGTTTGGTATGGCATTCTGTGGTTCTTTTCTTACAGAGTAAAGGTCAGGATTGACCCCGCAGCGGACAATGTGCAGTTTCTTCCAGGCTGAGAGTTCACTGATACGCATGATCTGGCTGCGGCAGTAGTGGCTGATGCAGCGAACAAAGTCAGCTTCCCGGACTTTTTCCTCAAGCATCGCGGAGTCTACACGGTAAAAGATATCAGGTCCATGGACAGAGAGACTGTAGCTGATACCGCCATATGTTTTTATGAGCATAGCCACAATGGCGGTAGGGTTTGCGAAATGCTCATGGATATGGGTTATGCCCAGCCTGTGCAGCCATTGTAAAAGAATGCCGGCTTCTGCAAAGTAGGCAAGTGCTTTCACCGGGCTTTTTGGTCCTTTCGTCAGGAGTTTGATGGCTCCTCCCACCATGCGCAGATACCCGGCAGGGCTTTTCTGTAAACAGTGCAGATGCGCCACGATCATCGAGGGTAATGGTTGGGAAAGAACCATAAAGGTTTTTTCAGCTTCCATTTGTTCATCAGAAGTCATAACCGTGAGGTTAGTGGGCTTGTGAATCGAGGCGGTGTGGACTGTCATTCCCGCTTTACGGAGCGATTCGATCTCCCTGTAAATAAAGGTATGGGATATGGCAGGGTACTCGCTGCAGAGATAGGCAATCGGTCTTCTGGTCATGTTCCGGGGGTTGAAAGTCCAGTTTTAAGAGTGCTGCGCTTATTTTTAAGTGGCTTGTTGGATAATGTACCGAAATAAAAACGTATAATTCCGAAGAGTTGAGGTACTACCACAAGTGAGCAGTGCCATGCGTATTTTTTTGCATCTGCTTTTGTCAGGTTGTTCTCGCGCATGAATTTTTCAATTCTGAACAGACGGGGCGAAAGCAGCATGGTACTTCCTGCTATGATACTCATCACAGAACCGGCAAATCCGAGGTAGTTGAGCTGAAGGATGAACAGAAATATTCCTGCAATTAAAAATATGAAAAATCCTCCTCCCTTAAGCATAATCCTGCGCAGATCAGCTTTCCAGAAATTGCTTCCAGTACTTGCAACCCTGCTTTGTACCGCAGCAAAACCATACCCTGAACGAAAAGAGCGTTTCAAATACTGGCTTGTTTTAAGCATAGCCAGATCATGACTGGTCATGAGAGCATCGAGCATGAGGATTTTCCAGCCAATCCGGGTTATTCGCCAGCTGAGTTCAGGGTCTTCCCCCCCTACAAGTTCTTCGTCATAGCCTCCGGTTGTTTCAAGCGCGGAGCGACGGATCAGAACATCACCACCAAAACTGTCGCATTCACCGGGTTTAGTGTTCCACTCCATGTCCCCGATCCAGTTGAAAAAGGAACGTTCAGGATGCAGTTCTTTTCTGTAACCCCTGATAGCTCCGACAGCAGGGTTCTTCATGGAATCTATTGCGGTAATCATCCACTCACGGTCAAGGATCGTATCCGAATCAAGAAACTGGACATAAGGCGAGCGGCCTGCCTTCCAGCCGGCGTTTCTTCCAAGACCGGGAGTTGGGTATTCCGGGTTCAGTTCGATGACGATAACCTCACTGAAGTTGCGGGCAATGGCAACACTCCGGTCTGATGAACCACCATCAGAGTAGATAATATGCATCAGCTGCTCGGGATAACTTCCTGAGAGAATTGATCTGATGCAGCGTTCAAGCGTTTTTTCACAGTTGACACCGATAATGATAAAATCAATTTCCGGAAGTCCCTGTTGTTTTATAAAGTCTGAGTCCACTTTTATCATCGACAGGTTGATCTCTTGTTATTTGGTGAGTAATAAGTGTTCCCTGCGATATCGTTAACTATGTTCATGCATCATGAGAGTAGTGACGTTTAAGTCGCACAATAAATCCTGTTGCAATTCCTGCAAGAACTCCTGTATTGTTGGCAAGAGCATTGATGGCGTTGAAGTTTTCCACGGTAACCACTATGTGCAGTATTTCAAGAAGATATCCGGCCGGCATCATAGCTATAGAAAGCAGAAAAGCAGTTTTTCTGCTTTTAAACAGAATCATGGGAATGAATGAGAGAAGGAAGTAAAGTATCAGGTGCAGTAACGTATCAATCAGGATAAAATGGTTGACAATTGCTTTCAAGGGCATGAAACTTCCCATAATGAGCAGAAAAAGTACCAGTATCCAGTAGCTCAGGAGTACCCGGTTTGTTTTCCATTCAGCTTTAAGAAGATTATCCGTTGGAAAAAAGCTTTCCATGTACTGTAACGTTAAAGTTTTTTATCCTATAAACCTTGATGGATTCATGTTTGGCGATGGAATAAACCGGGTTCCGGATTTTGTCAGGTTTCGCTCCTTTTCTGGTGGAAGCCGATCACCCTCCTTGTCGACTGATACTTTTTTTGAGGGATCCAGAAGCATGCCGATCAGGGAGCCGCTGCAAAGCATATAAACAGGGTTGATCATGGCATTAAGCAAATTATCGACCATGAAAATACCAAGAAAGACTGCTATAACAGCAGAGATGCCCCATGTTTTTGTTTTCCAAAGTTCAGGTTTAATGCGTAAAAAAAAGAAGATAAGTGGCCATTGAATGGCGTTAACCATCACAATAAGTCCAAAGATTCCGTTTGTACCATAGGTGATGATCCACAATCCGTCAGTAATACTGATATCTTTGCCTGTTTCATCGTAAACTCTCGAACGGCCATATCCACCCCACCCGAAAAAACTGCCTTGCCGTGCTTTTTCAATCAGAATTGTTTCATTGTCAAATCGAAATTGCAGGGATTGAGAGCGATTAGCACTGTAATTTCCGGATACAGCATCAGAAAGATTTTTCCCATCCCAGTAGCCGGTTGATCTTGTGATAATATAAAGGTAGGGTACCAACATAAGGATTATCAGAAGAAAAGCGGTTTTTGTTTTATTGGAGATATAGAGAACGAGGAGACCGATGAGAAACCATGAAATAGCTGCTACCGAGCGCAGCATGATGGTAGTGAAAATGAGCAGTATTAGAAGGTATTTTGATGGTATCTGCCTGATTTGTTTAGGTAATATCCCACAGAAAAACAGCCAGGTACCCAGAAGTGCACCGAGAACCATCCACATCGCGGTCATGAGGCCGTGATCCATATAGACCATAGGTCTGAATCCACCTCCGTCCCTGAGTGTCTGAAGGAAGTCACTTTGATGAAAACCGTAAGTCAGGCGGTGAAGCTGCGGGCTCATGATCAATTCATACCAGCAGAAAGGGATATAAACAACTGTCCCGATGAAAATGGTAAGAGCGAGCATATTTATTGAATCGACGTTGTTAAAATAAATTCTGCCGATACAGTATGGTATACCCCATCTTACTGTTTGGTACATTGCTTGTGAAAGTCCATCATAAGGGCCGTCACCGTTTGCCATTGAGGAAAAAAAAGGAGCTGTACACCACAGAAAAATTGGTATATCTGCAGCATTAAAATGGAATTTCGATAGCCGTTCCTTATCGAAGAGATACGTACTGGCAAGAACACTGAGGCAAATTGCGGCTGTTTTAGTATTCCTCAGTAGAAAAATATCGTAGTTGGCTACTGGAAGGAACATCCAGCCAGCTACAAAAGCTATCGCAGTAGCCTGACGTGGGTCGAGCTTTTTGAAAAGGGTCATGACCAACGGAGGGAATGCTAGGAAAGCAATCGGAACCAAGATATTTCCGGGAACGCTACCCACGGTTATCGTTCCTTCCTATTTTCAAATCACAGTTTGATATCATGTTTTGTTCTGGTATTGTTCTTTCTGTCATCACTCTTTTCTCTGTTCAGTTCAGCTCCGTTCCGTTTTGCTGTGAGTAATTCTCATTATTTTACGACTGCCGGTATGCCTGCTGCAGTTGCCCCTCCGGGGATATCGTTTAAAACAACAGCATTTGCCCCTATTCGGGCATGGGCTCCGATACGGATGCCACCAAGAATTTTTGCTCCTGCACCTATATCGACATGTCCTTCGATAATTGGAAGGCCGGGTTTTGAGCCGGCTCCAATGGTGACCTGCTGAAAAATAAGGCAGTTTGGACCTATCTGAGCATCAGGATGTATGACAATTCCATTTGGATGCGGGATCAGGAGCCCTCCGCCGATTTTCGAGTTCAGCGGGATGTCAGCTCCGCTGATAGCACTCCAGAACCTGTATTGAAATACGACAATAGGCTTTACTATGCCTGACAGAAGAGTCCTGTTCGTCTTTATGTGCTGATAACGGCGAATTACGGCAAGCAGTTTTTTCCCTGGTTCATACCCCCCTGATACCGGGGTTTCCCTTTTCCAGTCAGCTTCTGTTGATGATATCATAGTAGTAATGTTTTACCCTAAAGGTCTGGATATAGCGATATTCGAGAGAGAGTTACCCGTTGAACCGCAACGCCGTGCATCATGCTTTTTTTCGAGGTTTCTTGAAAATTGTTTTGATTTTAAGTATGAGTTCGTTCACTGCAGGAAGATGTTGAATAAATTCCTCAATATTTTTTGTATTGATTTTATTAAGTATTTCCGGCTGATTTTCAAGAAATTTGTCAATGCTTAAGCTATGTTTGATCCCCCCCCAATTAAGAAGAGGTGCAATAGCCGGAACTTTGAGGTGTACGAGAAGTTCCGCAGCTTTTCTCAAATCGTCGAAGCGGGTGCTTTCACCGACAGATATCAGAATGATGATGTCAGCATAAAGAGCAAAGTGTTCAGTAAGGTCACTTTTGAGCACTGGGGGGCACTCTATGCATATATAATCATACTCGCTTCTTGCTGATTCAAGCAGTTCCTGGATGCGAAGTTGAGAGATGTTGCTGGCCATGGTGTTTCCGGCATACATGATTTTGATATTGTGTTCCGGACAGCTGACGATAAAGTTTTCCAATGGTTCTGTCGAGTTGAGAAAGTCAGATAGTCCGGAGGGTTCATTTGTCACGCCGGTAAGTTTGCTGAGATCTCCGGGTCCGCTGCTGCATGCTGTCAGAAGTACCTTTGGTGAGAGTGATGCGAGTGCCTGAGCCGTGTTAAGGGCAAGCGAGGTAGATCCGGTGCCGTTATCTACTCCGGTGAAAAGAATGACCGATGCATTGGTTTCCGATTTTTCACTGTTCAGACGGACGGCAAAACTTCGTATGGATTTCGAGGCTTCATCGTTCGGGGCAGACGCAATCAATTGATGAAACGGGATGGTATCAGTTGATTTTGGAACTATGCATGCCGGAGGATAACCGAGGGCTTGTTGAATATCCTTGGCACGACGAATACGGTTGTCGAAGTATTCAAATCCAAAAAATATACCTCCGACAGAGCCGAATGATATGGAGAAAAAAATAATGAACAGTTTTTGAAGATTTGATCCTTCTGCATGATCAGGTTTTCGGGCAGCAGATTCAATGGAAAGATGAAGGGGAGCTTTTCCTTCAACCTCAAGCTCCTGAATTCTTGTATCTATATGGTCAAGCAGTTCTCTCTTATGTTTAAGTTCCGCTTCAAGAGCTTCACCAAGATGAAGTCCAACGGAAGTTTTTAATGCTTCTGAGCTGGTTTTTACCAGTTCATCTTTGACCTCTTTTTCGATTTTATCTGTTCTGTCATAGTCATTTTTTGCTGTTATTAAATCTTTACTCAGACCGAAGTCACGTATTCCGTACTGGATTTTATGGGCAGTTTTATTAAGTTCATTCCGTTGTTTTTTTTCATATTCACGCATTGCATTCATTCTCTCTTCGATATAAATTCGGTCTGGATTATTTTTTGTCAACCCATCTGTTGAACTTCTCATCTGCTGCTGTTGCTGATAGGTCCATGAGCTGGTTGAACTGAGAGAAATGTCTTTCATAACCATTTCCTCCACCATTGGTTCAAGCGAAAGGCTTTTTAACTGGCTGTTTAATTTTACCTTTTCATCTAATTGAGTTTTAGCCACTATTTGTTCACCAAGTGATTTGATATAAAGTCCTTGCAGCTGCTCCGTTTTCTTTCCGGCAAGGTTATAACCTTCAGAAAAAGTGGCAGTATTAATCTCTTTTGTAAGAAGAATCAGTTTATTTTCGATAGTGCTGATTTCCGTTGTAAACTCTGTCTGTTTATTTTTTAGGAAAGAAAGTCGTTCATTGTCCTGTGTTTCGGAGTTTTTGCGCACTTTCTCAAGAAACACTGCCATAAAATTATTTAATAAGGGAGCAAGGCCCTCTTTTTTTAAACTTGATGCGGTTATTTCAATAAGGTGGGTGCCAATTAAAGGGTTTGTTTTTATGATAAAAGCCAGCATCGTTGCGCAATTATCGTCAGACATTCCTTTTGGAAATATTGATGCTTTTTCTTCAGGAGTAAGTTTTTCAACTGTTTTTTTTAGGACGTCAAAAGACATCATCCGTTGTGCCTGAGTACGGGCATAGTCCTGATAGTAGTTGATGATCTGTGGGTCGTCACTTTTTGTGATTAGTGAGGGCATAACTGGATCTACCCGCATGATAGCTTTAACAACGTAATTAGGTTTGTTGATCAAAAGAACAACAGGGACTGTTACAGTGAAAAGAAAAGAGCCGATTACAAGAATAAACAGACCATACCGTTTGGAAAAACCCAAAAGATCAAGGGACTTCGATGGCTTTCCATAAGGGAGAGGCTCCCTTACTGATTGTTCATTAATCATGCATTGTTGTTTTTTTTAAATAAAGGTCTGCCTGCAATAACTCTTCATGCGTTGTTATTGAAGACTCAATGATTAACAAGCTTTTCCGAAGACATGACAATTAATTGTGCCATATATCTAGAAGTAATTTGATGTTTTCATTTGTGCTTTTCAGTGTTGAGTAAATTGAGCAGTCGTGTTGTGGCATCATCCCAGGAATAACTGTGAGCCTTATGGTAAGCACGGTCCGAAAGTTCCTGCCAGTCTTTTGCGGATTTGTTGCATACGGCAACTATTGCTGCAGCCATTTCTGTGTATGACTCCTTGGCCACTAGGACCCCTGTCCCATCACTCAGCAATTCGGGTGCAGCACCTATTGGGACTGCAATGACCGGAGTGCGGCACGCCATTGCTTCAAGAATTGGCAAACCAAAGCTGTCGAGTCGCGACCCGAACAACCAGACATCACAGGTCCTGTAAATTTTCTGGAGATCAGCTTGCTCAGGCCGATAATAAAATTCAGTATTCTTTGGCAAGGGAACCTCATTTGCTGGCTCGTCAGCGCCAAACGCAATCACCTTGAGCTCCGGGATTTGCAGGCGTGCAAGTTCGCAGGCGCGGCAGCAGACATCAGCACCTTTGAAAGATCCAATCGCATATACAAAACCGACTGTAGGAGTAGGCTGCTTACTCCGCTGCGGGGCATTGAACTGTTTCAGATCAACCGCATTCGGTATAACGGTAATACCCAGATTGCCAAGTTTTTCCTCAATCGTTTGCTTGAGATCCGTTGAAATAGCAATTTTCATATTGGGCAATTGCAACGCTGCATGTACTTTATTGGCAGTTTCCTGACCAAGCCAGACTTCATAGCCCTGAATCAAATGCACTTTTCGTCCTTTGCATTCGGGCATGGCATGCATCCAGACTGCAGTTTCCCACCAGGTCGCAATAATGATATCGGCATCGGGCACATCGGTGACGTTGATAGCGCCTTGGTGGTTCAGAACTTTGTGCATAACACCCGATAATGCAATGTGCCCTGGCTGAACTGTTGCACTGTTTTTCAGCCCTTGCCAATCACGCTTTAACATGAGAAGAGCTTTCTGGTAAAGACTCAGATGATCAGGCGCACAGGTAATTACCAGAACCTGGTGGCCTTCAGCCGCCAGATGCTGCGCATAGATAGCCACTACTCGATTTCCACCAGTCAGATTGTCGGATGGCAATAAAAAAGTGATACGCATGTTTTTGGTTTTACCTAAGCTGAGTATTTTATAAAATTCATCTTTTTTATGAACAGGTGAAGTTGATTCACTTTATATGTATACGTAAAATAGCTTTGCGCAGCCACATCCGGCAACCAGAGTTTTATTGAAAAGGGGATATGCACATTGCTTCATCATTAAACAGCATATCAGACAAACAAAGACTTCAGCTCCTGCAAGTGTGCTACTTCATTGTGCAACGCTTCTGGTATAGGCAGATCCATTAACTGGCAAAAAGCTTCAATGCGATATCGCCAATCATGGAGACTCAGCATCTGAAAAATATTGATGCGTCGTTGTTTTTCGAGGCTGTCGTTTTGTGACAACAGTTCGACCAGCTCGTCAGCAGCAAACTGTGGATCATCCGACAGTTCAATTGTCGCATCTGGCCAGCATAGCATATCATCCGACATGCGTGAGACCGGTCGTCGTCCGGCGACAATACAGCCCGACAGCAAAGACTCCAGCCACCTGCTGGTCACCATCATGGAACGTGGTCGATCACCCTGCGGCTCCACATAAAGATTGAATGCTAACGAGATGCGAGTTCGGTGCAGCAATTTGAAGAGCATTCCACGCTCAAGATGTACAGAGTCACCTGAAATATTGCCCAGGGGCGAGTGAAGATACAGGTTGGGCGAACTGGCTGAATGGAAGCATTGTGAAAAGCATGCATGATAGCTGGTTGGTGTACGCCCGAAACTCATTATTTCAATCTCCCGATTCCTCCATATGCGAGGGACCCATGTCAGGCAGTCAGCACCCTGGTACAACTGGTGAACGGGAATTCCGAAGCGAGCTTTTGGATAGTCCACATCTTCATGGGCGGTAACTGTGATGGCATCAAACAGAGCAGTTTCCTTGACAAACCCCGGCTGAAAATAGGAATCTGTGACAAACCCGTAAATTTTTTTAAATATTTTTCGGCAGTCAGGTATGGCATTAACCATGCCTAAATCGCCAGGACTTCTTCCCACAACGATAAGAACGTCCCCGCCGGTCGAATGCAAAGGTTCAAATCCGACTTGCCCGGGTCGAATTAAATGACCAAGCCATGAACCCTGGACAGGCTTTGGTGACAGGATTTCGGCCTTGAAATATTTGGCAAACAATTCGGCCATCTCATCAATGGCTACCCAGCCAGCATAAGGGGATGCAAGTCCAGCATAAAGTACAGAGGTTTTCATAACGAACAGGAAGCAGATAAGATTGAGCCTCTACTGCATCAGTGCCAGGGGAAGGCGTTATAAATTATTATAAATAAATATTTTAAGTTCCAATACTATATTTATAGAAAAAGTGCATTGTGCAAAAGAACTGATAAAAAATGACATTAATGTAAAATTTTACCTGGGGGGCCAACTGATTTTATTCGGCCATTCTCAAGATTGTAAAGTCGGTCACAGTGTTCAATAGTGCTGAGACGGTGGGCCACTATAATTATGGTTTTAGATCCCTGCAACTCGCGTACCGCTTCCATAACACCTTGTTCTGTAGCTGTATCAAGTGCGCTGGTAGCTTCGTCAAGAACGAGTACTGAAGGATCGTGATAAAGAGCACGTGCAATGCCGATTCTTTGCCGCTGTCCACCGGAAAGCCGAACACCCCTCTCACCCACAACGGTATCAATGCCATCTGGTAGAGATTGAATAAAATCCTCCAGATGTGCTGCGCGAATTGCATTTAAAACAGATTCTTTATTGATTTCTTCAATGGAAAGCCCGAAGGCTATATTCCGAAGCAATGTATCATCGGTTAGATAAATGGATTGTGGTACGTAACCGATTTGATTCTGCCAGCCTCGTAATTTTTGCTGAATATTTTCATCGTCTACCTTCACTGTACCCTGATCTGGAGGTAACAGGCCAAGCAGTATATCAACCAGGGTGCTTTTTCCTGCTCCGCTTGTCCCTATAAAGCCAATTGATTCACCGCATTTTATGGTAAGTGAGATATCCTTGAGGGATGGTAAATCTGCTCCGGGATATGTATAGGTGATGTGCTGTAACTCAAGGGATTTATGAAAAGTTGACTGTGTTGATTTCTTTTCAGGATCTTCCGGAGCAGAGAGTATCAGATCTTTTTGAAGGACATCAATAACCGGCAAACAGTATTTCAGCGATTGCAAAACATTAAGTAAGCGGTTTACTGAGGGCATCAGGCGAAAAGTTACAACTGCAAAAAGCCCAAGTTTTGGAATGATGGTTTCCAGTGCTCCTCCTTGTGCAAGCATAACAAGCACAAGTGCAACCAGACCGCAGACTGCGAGCAGTTCAAGCCAGAGACGAGGAAGTTGTTGCATGGTAGCGTTTAACCGGCTGACCTTCGCACTTTCCCTGTTATGAATGCTGTATTGTTTTAAAAAATCGCCCTCTCTTCCAAGCAGTTTGACATCTTTAGCACCACCGAGGCCTTGCTGTAAATGCTGAAGTCGCAACCCTTCATGATGCTGTCGTGCTTTACCCCAGCGGGATATACTGCCTTCTGTAAATCGGAAAAAACTCCAGCCGGTAAGTCCAAGCACGCATACGATGGATATTGTTCCAATCGGTTCTACAACAAGCAGCATAAGGCAAAGGCCAACAACAATCAATGATTCAGAAAACAACTGCATCATTGGACTTAACACGCTGCCGGTGAAAATCGACACTTCATTGGTCACGTTACGGATTAACTGTGCCGAGTTACGCTGCAGGTGAAAAGCATAGGGCTGACGAAGGTAAATGGTAAACAGTCTCAACGAGAGTCTTGCTCCGATGTCAGAGGTAAAGCGGTTTTGAGTCCATGTAAGAAATACCAGATATACAGCTTTTATAAAATAGACGCCGAGCAAAAGCAGTAAACCTCCAACGACCAGGGTGTGTTGGTCTGGATTACCAAAAAAATTTAGTAACGGAAAAAGAGCTGGATATTTGGTTGCAAAATTTTTTTGGGTAAACAGAGAGAGTGCGGGTATGACAAGACCGACGCCAAGCGTTTCAAGCCCAACCCCGATAAGCATTAAAAAGAAAAGAATAATAAAATTACGACGTTCTTCCGGCAACAGGAGACCCCAGATTTTGTTGATGTTATTAGGGGACTGAATGAGTTTCATTGTCAGCTTAATGGTTTCAAATTGCTTAGACTATCAGTACATCGTAATTACTGGCCACTAGATCCAGTCGTTGCACCGGTTCCTGTTATAGTCGTTGTTGTACTGCTGCTGCTGTTGACAAATCCTGTCTGACCCCACAGTTGCTGCCGTAATTTCTGCATGAAGCCGAACGATTCCGCTGTCGATACGCCTATGTTAAGTACCTGGAGCGATGGTAGCAGCTTTTCAAGCGCATAATTGAATTTTGCCATACCACTCGGACTGATAAAGACAATGTCGTTAGGGAGAAGTGTAAAGTTCTGGCTGAAATCACCGTGTTCGAGCAGGTTTTTAAGATCTACCTGTATAATATCTCCCTTGAGATTGTTTTGCCTGATAATGAATACCTTCTGAGGATTAGCCATCTTGCTGACTCCACCGGCAAGCATGATTGCTTTGAGGACGTTCATCCCGTTTTTAAGCTGAAGAACGCCAGGTGTAACGACTTCCCCCATCACATAAATAATGTCATCGGATGCTTCAGGGATATAAATAACATCATTGTTTTTGATGGGGGAGTTCAATGCCATATTGCCGTTTTTGAGAAGGTCCTGTAAGTCGATCCAGATAACCGTGTCATTTCCTCGAATAATGGCGCATTTTGTAAGAGAGGCTTCTTTTCCCTGATCAGGAAGTCCGCCTGCAAGAGCGAGTGCTTCCAGAAGCGTTCCTTTACCGGGAAAATTAACTACCCCGGGTTTACTTACACGACCGAGAATAAAAGCCTTATTATTGTGAAACTCATTTACTCGTACGGTTACTTCAGGTTTGATATAGAGTGCTTCCAGTTTTGATGTAATCATTCTCTGCACTTCGTCTGGAGTACTGTTCATAACGTTGATGCTGCCGACTCTCGGAATTGCAATAAACCCATCCGGTGATACTACTAAATGATCCTGTGAGAGTTCCGGTCTATGCCATACCTGAACATTGACAAAATCCCCGGGTCCAAGACGGTACTGGAAAATCTCATGCGGAGATAGTGCCTCAATTTTTGCAGGAGTGGCAAATTCCTGAATTTTTTTTGGGAGATCTACTTTGAACTCTTTTTCTTGGGTTGTGGGGAGTTGTGAAGACTTTGGTGAAATGCTGCTGCAGGATGTCAACAATACAAAAAAAGAGGTAATTAAAAACAGTGCCGTAGTTTTAACCACGCTGTCATTGTGGGAAATCGGATTATAGGTGATGTATTCAGTAACTCTGTACATGTTGCAGAATGAGTTAATTACATATTCTTTTTCGTAATGATCTTTGCTGGAATCCCAACAGCGATGGAGTTGTCAGGTACGGTAGTTAGTACAACAGCATTTGCACCTATATCGACATTATTGCCGATAGTGATATTGCCCAGGATTTTTGCACCTGCTCCAATGTTTACATTGTTTCCAAAAGATGGGGCAGCTTTTTCAATAATATTTTTCAACCCGATTGTTACACCGTTGCGGATTATGCAGTTATCGCCGAAACTTGAATATCCGCTGATGATGATATCGCCGAAATGGTCAATCCGGAAATTTCTGCCTATAGGAACCTCACAAGGAAGTTCGATACCCGTAAGTATCTGAACAATCTTGTAAAGTAGTTTGTAGAGCAGGGAAAATGGTTTACGAGCCATATTGTTCCTGATAGTGTAGCGCCATCGTCCGAAACGATAAACGATCATGACCCAGAAACCTTGGCTTCCCCATTTGCCTTCATAGGTCGCAAGATCAGCCCGTATGTTTTGGAACAGATTCATGATGCTTTACCATGGGATTGGGGGAGAAAAGCTACCGAATTTAGTGTCCTGAAGCGATGTAATTATTTGTTTGATGATCGAAACTGCTGCCGAACGTTTATTTCCGGCATCACCAAATGGAAAGAGAAAGTTTTTTGTGTATCGAGCAAGATACCAGAGCAATTCAACTCCGGCACTGGAAAATAGCCCGATAACACCCTTGTTTTTCCTGTAATAAAGCCATTCACTGCGCATCCTGAAGATAAGCACTTGAGCAGCTTTATTGTCAAAAGATTTATCTTTTCTTGTTTTACTGCTGGCGCCACCGATATGTGTGACTGCTGCATCAGGGATGAAAAAGATTTTCCAGCCTGCCATTTTTGCCCTCATGCAGAGATCTGTCTCTTCGTAATAGATATAAAACCGTTCATCAAAAACACCGATCTGGTCAAGCATCTTTTTGCGAACAATGGTGAAGGTCCCTGGCACCCAGTCCACTTCCATAGGTTTGTCATGAGCAAAACCGCCGAATTCATGATAGTTCAAAATTGGAGACTGCGGAAATTTTCCACGTAATCCCGACAGGGTAAGGAGTTTTGAAAGAGCTGAAGGAAAGCGTCTGGCTGAGGGCTCAAGCTGGCCTGCCGGTGAAATGATTTTTCCTCCACACAGTCCGCAGTCAGGTGTCTTGTCCATGAATGTTACGCAGTTCTGAATGGATAACGGCCTGATATAGGCATCAGGATTGAGGAGGATAATATAATTTCCTTTGGCAAGAGGAAATGCCTGGTTGTTTGCTGCGGCAAATCCGAAATTCTGACTGTTTGCTGTCAGCAGTACGGAAGGGAAGTCGTTTTTTACCATATCAGCAGAACCGTCATGGGAATCGTTGTCAATGACAAACACCTCCATATCAATTCCTTTACTGTGTTCAAATAGTGCCTGAAGACAGTTTCGAAGAATGTCTCGTGTGTTGTAGCTTACAATAACAACAGATATCATAGGGGGCCCTGTTAATTCTGTTAAAAATAGTGTTACTCTGTACAATCAGCCTGTTTTGTCATGGAAATCCGGTTTGTACCATTTTCCCTCGTATAGGATATGCTATCCATGAGTTGACGAATCAGCAGAAGACCAAATCCTTTTTCAGGATAACTGGTAATATCCACTGGCGGGGGATCAGGGTTGAACGGAGGGTTGGTATCGCAGATGCTCACTGTCAGTTTATTGGTTTCCGATGAAAAAGTCATGGTGATCATGTTCTCCTGTGTCGACTCATCCGCATAAAAAACAGAGTTGGAGAAAGCCTCAGTGACGGAAAGCTCAAACGCATGAGAGAAATCGGTATCAATTTGATTGGCATTGATGGACTCGACAAATATCTCAGCCACTTGCAACGCGGTGAGAGACGCAATCCTTAAGTAGCAGATCTCTGCTGGTAGCGTGATCATGGCGATCATGAGCGGGATTGTTTT
>JAPLFE010000168.1 GCA_026390855.1 Chlorobiales bacterium
GACGCTTGCTGGATGTTCAGCATCGGTTCATGGCGATGTTAAGGGGGTGAATAACCCGGAAAGCAACGCCAGGTACGTTGCAAGCCATACTGCATCAGGCCAGACGGTCAATAAATGACAGATCACTTGACAACAACTTAAGAGGAGTGTAATGATGAAAAAAAATATTTGGGTGGCTTTAGGCATTGCCGGGATTCTTTTCGGAACTCCACTTGCAGAGGTTCAGGCTGCAAGCGCCGGGTTTGGGGCGAATATCAGCATAGGAGGAAAAAAACATCACAAGCATCATAAACGTCACTCGCATAGACGGTACCGTCATTCAGGAGTGTCAGCCATAGCTACCGATTTGAAACAGGTATAACTTTTTCAGTAGATGCGTTTCCGCCATGAACAGTGCTCAGAGAGAGTTTGCCTTGCGGTTAAACTCTCCCTTGGCTTGTCGGGATGAATCAGCTTCACGTACAACTCAATTATTTCTGTATATATTTGGGCTATATCATGCTTATGTTTTTGCAAGTGCTGGTTGATAACCTCTATTATTATGAATAAAAGAGTAAGTCAGTGCATGACCCAATAATAATATTTCCATAAATGAAACCGCCCCTGGAACAACAAAAAAACAGAACTCAACCAGCCATTACCAAAGAGGACAAAATTATTCAAAAAAAAGAGAGCCACAGTTTTTTTCCTGTTGTAGGAATTGGTGCATCAGCAGGGGGACTTGAGGCACTTGAAATTTTTTTGAAAAACATTCCGCCTGAAAGCGGTATGGCTTTTGTGATAGTTCAGCATCTGGATCCGACGCATAAAGGCATTATGGTGGAACTGCTTCAACGTGTCACTGATTTGCCAGTGGTACAGGTCAGTGATCGACTCAAAATAGAGCCGAACCATGTTTATGTTATCCCTCCAAATAAGGATATGTCGATGCTGCATGGGGTATTGCATCTTCTGGATATGGTTAAACCCCGAGGCCTGCGGCTTCCTATAGATTTCTTTTTCCGTTCTATGGCTGTTGATATGCAGCAACATGCCATTGGTGTTATTTTATCGGGTATGGGTTCTGATGGTACACTGGGCCTTCGCGATATCAAGGAAAAAGGCGGTGGAGTTTTCGTTCAGGATCCTGCTTCTGCAAAATTTGATGGCATGCCTCGCAGCGCTATTGATGCTGGTCTGGCTGATGTCATTGCGCCGGTCGAGGAGATTCCCTCGTTGATCGTGGTCTATCAAAAGCATGTTCACCTCCTTTTGAAACCCAGTATCCCTATCGAAGGCAAGACTCTGAGTGCCTTGGAAAAGGTTGTAATTCTCCTGCGCACCCAGACCGGCCATGATTTTTCGCTCTATAAAAAAAACACTATTTATCGTCGTATTGAGCGGCGTATGAGCATCCATCAGATTGAAAAGATTCTCGACTATGTCCGTTTTTTGCAGGAGAACCCTCACGAGACAGAACTGCTTTTTAAGGAACTGCTTATTGGTGTCACCAGTTTTTTTCGCGATCCTGAAGCCTGGGAAACCCTGAAAACCAAAGCTATACCATCTCTCCTGTCTGGAAAGCCATCCGGTGGCATACTGCGCGCCTGGGTGGCTGGCTGCTCTACTGGTGAGGAGGCCTATTCCCTTGCCATGATTTTCAAAGAAACGATTGAAGCAATCAAGCCTGCCGGAAATTTTAAAATCCAGATTTTTGCTACTGATCTTGATAAGAATGCAATTGACAAGGCTCGGCTGGGCATCTATCCAACAAATATTACCTCGGATATCACTCCACAACGTTTGCAACGTTTTTTTGAAAAAGATCTGCAAAAGACATATCAGAAAAAACATTTAATATCAATGTATAAACAACTCCACGCCCTGATCGTGGAACTCGCAAAAAATTACTGCAGGAAAAACCCTCTGTGTGATACTTGTCCTCTCTCCGGTTCATGCCAGAAGTTTCTCTAACTTCTCTTTCAGGACCTCTGCGGGGATGTCTGGAAGAGAAATG
>JAPLFE010000011.1 GCA_026390855.1 Chlorobiales bacterium
TCGTCGATAAGTATCAGGAGAAAAAGCTTAAAGAAGAACTGGCTGGAGTAACAAAGGAGCAGTGCCTTTCCGCTGCATGAACAGGTCAGGATACTAACTTAAACTCGGCCCCTTTTTGTCTCGTGGTTGGGGTCCACTTCAATGAATCCATCGGCTTATGGAAAAAATCCGTTTGCTGAACCTGAAACGCTTCCCGTGCGAGCTTACCTAATGAACTTGTGTAAGCAGAAAGAATTGTAATCCAGTTGCCACTGTCCGACAACCACTCGGTCATGATTCATACTCATAAACCAGTTAATGTTAAGATATTCATCACGGATTTTGCAGTTGAAGCTTTTGATGTAGGTGTTATAGGCCGTTTTTCCTGAGACATATGCATGGTTAAAAAAGCAAATTTTTTGCTGTGTATCATCGTTGGTGTATAAAACCGATTATGCAAAATACCAGAGTGTCAGATTCGGGGTTCATGGTATATGACAAAACGATTAGTAAAACGAACTTTACTGAAAGCAAAAATAATTGTAAAACAAAATGCAGTGATTTGTTTGTTTGGTATCCATGATACTCTTATCATAAATTATAGAAGTTAGTGTGTTGGTGGCTTTATATCATTAAGAATCAATAAGTTATTATAGGTGTCAGGAATTCTTAAAATCGCATGGAAGCTTCTTGTTAATGACAAAAGCAAGTTTACCGCCTTATTGGTAGGTATTACTTTTGCTGTATTTCTCATGGTCATGATGATGTCCATGTTTTCAGGTATCCTGTCCAGATCATCATCTTCAGTACTAAATATTAGTGCAAAAATCTGGGTGATGGATCCTGCTGTTAACAATGCAACCAGCAGTATTCCCATGCCGGATTATGTCCTCTCTACAGCACGAAGTATCAACGGCGTCAAATACGCAGTGCCATTGTATTTTGGAGGAGCTCTGATAAAACTTAAAAGTGGTGCTTACCAAGCCGCAACAGTTGTTGGCCTTGATGATTCTACACTCTATGGTAGACCGGAATTGATTGAAGGAAATATTGATGATATTTTTGCGGAAAATGCTTTTTTTGTAGTGAAGGATGCTGAATTCAAAAAACTTGAAAGTCCCAAAGTTGGAACTGAATTCGAAATCAATGACCATAGAGGACTCGTAGTTGGTTTAGCTAAAGTTGCTTCTTCAGGGCTTTTTGGAGTTCCTACGATTTACACCACGTATAGTAGAGCCATTACTTACATTCCCTCATCGCGATTTACAACTTCATTTGTACTGATTGAACCGAAAAGTGAATCCGATATTTCTTTTATTCAGCAGCAAATTAAAAAGTTGGGTTATCAAGCCCTTACACGCGATCAATTCGTCCAGAAAATAACTAATTTTTATACGTTTCAGACAGGTTTGGGGATGAATGTGTTACTGATGACAGCCATTAGTTTTATTGTAGGCTTATCAATTTCCGGCCAGACTTTTTATACCTTTATCCTCGAAAATCTTGAACGATTTGGTGCATTGAAAGCTATAGGGGCTAAAGGAAACGAGTTGATTTCAATGATTCTTTTTCAGGCATCAGTTACATCCCTTATTGGATATGGACTCGGAGTTGGGCTAGCCTCGACGTTTATGATTTTGGCTAAATTGCGCCTTCCTGATTATGCCGCGCAGGTAACCTATACTATTCTTGCCTTCGCATTCGTTATGGTACTCATTATTGCCGGAGTTTCCAGTTATATCGGTATCCGAAAAGTACTCCAGATTCAACCTTTTGATATCTTCAGAGGCTAATATGGGAAAGGTAGCCATAAAGGCCAATGGCTTAGTAAAGTGGTTTGGTGAAGGGGATACAAAAACCACAGCAGTTAAGAATGCAAGCTTCGAGGCCAACTTTGGAGAACTTCTCTATATCGTCGGCCCTTCTGGAAGTGGCAAGACTACCTTGCTCAGTATGATTTCAGGTATTCTCAAGCCGAATGAGGGAGCTGTTCTGGTTGAGGGTAAAAATCTCTGGGAGATGAAAAGTGATGACATTGCCGATCTTCGCTTGAACAAAATCGGTTTTGTGTTTCAAGACTACCATCTTTTTCCGCGCCTAACCACCGTTGAAAATGTAGCTATTCCCCTGATACTGAAAAAAATGGATTGGAATGAAGCTCTCAAAGTAAGCTTGGAATACCTTGAAATTGTGGGACTCAAGGATCGGGCTCAGTTACAGCCAGTAAAGCTGAGTGGTGGTGAGCAGCAGCGCGTGGCTATTGCACGGGCAATAGCTGGACATCCCGATATCCTGATACTTGATGAGCCGACAGCCTCGCTCGATGGTGATACAGGAAGAAAGATTGTGGAGTTTGTTAAAACAAATATTCTTAATGACCAGCGATGTGTCATCATTGTGACGCATGACAGCCGTATCTATGAGTATGCAGACACCATTATGAAGATGGAAGACGGAAAAATCATTGGTTTTGAACGCAATACCTTAACTGCTCCATGAGAAATAAACTTTTAATTGGATTTGCCGTACTTGGCATAGGCTTGGGCATTTGGAGTGCCTATATTTTAGGAATACAGCCAAAACCTCAGCCACCGGCATTCAAACCTGCATCGAATCCGTATGAAAAGGGTATTTATGCTAATGGTATTGTTGAAACTGCCCAGGCCAGCGGAGAAAATATTAACGTTTATCCGGAAGTTTCGGGTACGGTAGTCAAGATTTTAGTCACAGAAGGCCAGCATGTAAAGGCAGGAACATCATTGTTGATGCTGGAAGACTCAGTGCAACGCTCCACAACTGCATCAACAAAAGCTCAGATTGACGTAGCAAAAGCAACCTATAAAAGCCTGCAGGACCAATTCAGTAAACAGAAAGCCTCATGGTTGCTCGATTCACGTTCGGTAAGTAAGGATATTCTGGATACTGCAGAAAATGCCGTCAAAGGAGCAAAGGCAAATCTTGAACTTGCTCAAAAGCAGTATCAGGCCTCCAATGCACTTTTGACCAAGTATGTTATCAAAGCACTTTCGGACGGAACTGTTCTCTCCATCAATACTGCGGTAGGCAGCTATATTTCAAGCCAGGGTGTTTATGATACCTATACAGGAGTATTCAAGCCTGTTATCGTGATGGGAAATATGCAGGGCGACCTCGCTGTTCGGTGTTATATCGATGAGATCTTGATTCATAGGATCCCCGACCCATCCGTAATACAAGCAAGAATGTCTCTTCATGGGACGGATGTCAATGTTCCGTTGAAATTTGTAAGAATACAGCCAAATGTTTCCCCAAAGATCGAACTCTCAAGCCAGAGAACGGAACGGGTTGATGTGCGGGTACTGCCAGTTATTTTCAGTTTTGAAAAACGAGAAGGCGTTTTAATATATCCAGGTCAACTTGTTGATGTCTACATTGGTGAGAAAAAGAGCACCCCTAAAAAATAATGCAGCATGTCAGGTATATCCCAGGGGCGGAGCTTTGCTGGCATCATTCGGCATATCCCTGCTGTGCCGTTGGTCCAGACTTTGTTCGTCCTGAATCACCAAAGGTTACCCATTATAACCATGGAGGAGATCCCAAAGAGACCATTTCTGTGGATGACCAGTCACAACGCTTTGAAAATGGTGTCGGGCCTGTAGCTCATTGGTGGAAATTGTTCAATTCAAAAGAACTGGATGCAGCGGTTACGGAAGGGCTCGCCCATAATCCCGAGTTACAGGCTGCTCAAGCCAGTTTGAGGCAAAGCCAGGATAACTTGAGGGCTGGCTCTGGAATTTTTTATCCTCAAGTCAGTGCAACCTTTGGGCAAAATCGCGAAAGAAACTCGCCGGTAAATATCGGCAGCTCTTTACCGGCAAGTATTTTCAATTTGACAACACTGTCCTCATCAGTAAGCTATGCACTTGATATTTTTGGAGGACAACGTCGAACGCTTGAAGGTTTGGGTGCACAAGTAGATCAGCAACGTGCTCTAACTCTCGGCACTTACATGATGCTGACGGGAAACATTGTCAACACTTCTCTTGCCATTGCTGCATATCATGCAGAACTTGATGAAATCGAGCAGTTGATAGTGTTGGAGAAAGATCAGATCAGTGTTGCTGAAAAACAATTCCAGGCAGGTATAACGACGTATGGAGCGTTACTCTCGTTACGCCTCCAACTGAAAGCCCTTGAAGCAACACGGCCTTCTCTGCAGCAAAAGTTAAGCCAGGCTGAACATCTGCTGGCTACGCTTAAGGGTAAAACACCAGCAGAAGTTGAGCCTCCTGCAGCGCGGTTGACGGATATTTCACTTCCACGTCAGTTGCCGTTATCGCTGCCCTCAGAGCTGGTTCGCCAGCGTCCGGACATCCTTGCTGCCGAAGCTCAGCTACATGCGGCCAGTGCCGGGATTGGTGTAGCCACGGCAGCCTTGTTCCCGAGTTTCACCTTGAACGCCAGTTATGGGCAGACCAGTCAATCGATGAATACCTTGTTAAACAGTAAGAGCAATGTCTGGGGATTAGGGGCAAATGTGGTAGCTCCACTATTTAAAGGCGGAACGCTTTTTTTACAACGTCGGGCGGCAATTGATGCTTACCAGCAGAGTTTTGCCAGTTATCGCCAAACGGTGATCGCAGCATTTGCCCAGGTGGCTGATATTGTGCGTGCATTGGAGCATGATGCTGAACTGACACAAACCGAGGCACAGGCGGTTAAGGATTCCAAGCTTGCAATGGATCTACTTAATGCTAATTACCAGGCTGGAACGGCTAACTATCTGCAAGTAATGGTCACTGATATCCAGTATCGTCAGGCGAAAATCGGCTACCTGCAGGCCGAAGCCCAGCAACTCCAGGATACAACAGCACTTTTCGTCGCTTTGGGTGGTGGTTGGTCAAGTGACCTTAAGGCGAAAGATGATCTTCATCTGAACAGCTATAAATGAGTATGTTAGTTTCTTTGATCTTATTTACTTGAACATCTTCATGGGTACTCTCTTTGATAAAATCACAACAGCATTGGTGATCATTGATCTGCAAAAAGGTATAACAGCTTTACCTGCTGAGCCTTATGAGGCGCAGGCGGTTGTTATTAATGCGGCGAAACTGGCTGAAGCTTTTCGTAAAAATCAAATGTCGGTATTTTTAGTTAGGGTCTCAGCTTCATCTGATAGCAAAGACAGGCTTTCGCCTATTACTGATTGTATAAGCACTGGAAGAAAAACTACATTTTCTGCAGATTGGAGTGAAATAGTTCCTGAGCTTACACCCAAAGATGATGATCAGATAATTACTAAAAAGCAGTGGGGTGCTTTTTATGGTACTGATTTGGATTTGCAATTGCGCCGGCGGAAAATCGAGACGATTGTTTTGTGCGGCATATCTACTAATATAGGAGTGGAAAGTACTGCTCGGTGTGCCTACGAATATGGCTTTCAGCAAATTTTTGTAGAGGATGCGATGAGTGCCCGGAGCTCTACAGAGCACAACAATACGATTAAAACAATTTTTCCAAGGATAGGCAGGGTGCGCAAGACCCAGGATATTTTAGCTATACTCGCATGAAATTGAAAATAAACATGACTCATAAGAGCTAATTCAGCAGTTTGAAATGGAAAAACAAAGTAAGCTTGATCTATGGCTTCTGGTTCCCATGGCAGGAGTTATTATCATAGGGTTGATGGCCGTCTATAGTGCAACCCATGGAAGTGGCGATTCAACCTTGTTTTACCGTCAGTTTTCCTGGGGGTTGATAGGTATAGTTGTTATGTCTTTTGTTTACTATCATGATGTTCGTGTTATCAGGGATAATGCCTATATATTTTATACAATAGGGATTCTGCTTTTGTTGGCAGTCCTTCTTTTTGGTAAAAAAGTTGGAGGTCATGCCAGTTGGATAAAAATCGGGTTTTTCAGTTTTCAACCTTCCGAAATAGCGAAGATGTCGACCATTCTTGCTCTTGCCAGATTTCTTTCTGATGATGAAACAGATATCCGGTCACTTCCACATTTTTTTATTGCTCTTGGAATTGCTTTTTTCCCCGCTCTTCTTATCATCCTTCAGCTGGATATGGGGACTACGATTACTTGTATGTCATTTATCGCGCCTATGCTTATTATTGCGGGATTTGACATTTATATTCTCATGTTGATTGCTTTTCCTCTGATTCTTATGATTACTGGTTTTTTCAGTATTTATTTTGTAATCTTTTTCGCCTTGCTTCTGTTTATAATCCTGATCGTTCATCAGAAGAAATTTAAGTTTCATCAATTGCTTGTTATTGGGTCAGGTCTTGCGACCAGTCTGGTTACACAACGGTTCGCTACCAGCATTCTCAAACCACACCAGATAGATAGAATTCAGACATTTCTTGATCCCATGAACGATCCGCAGGGTGCAGGTTATAATGTGCTTCAAGCGAAAATAGCCATAAGTTCAGGGGGATTTTTTGGCAAAGGGTTTCTACAGGGAACTCAGACTCAACTGCGTTTTATTCCTGCTCAGTGGACCGATTTTATTTTTTGTGTTATTGGTGAGGAACTTGGCTTTATAGGTTCAGCCCTCTTGCTCTCGCTTTATCTTACATTAATTCTTAGGTTAATCTGGGCAATTTTTTCGATTAAAAACAAGTTTGTTGAGCTTACACTTACAGGATATGTATCTTTATTGTTTATTCATATTGTTATAAATGCAGGTATGACTATTGGTCTTATTCCGGTAATCGGCGTTCCGCTTCCATTTATTTCATATGGAGGGTCTTCGTTGATTGGAAATATGATTATGGTTGGTCTGGCGATGAATTTTTTCCGTAACAAGAGAAGCTTGGGATATTAGGGATGGGAAGTGATAGCGTATCTTTGATTGGATTGCTATAAAAAAAGCTGAAACCGAAGCTGTAAGCCGAATTCTGTGGATTACCCGGAAAAATGGGTAAAACTGCAGCCATTTATCTAATGCGGCTTACCCGAAAACTTTCTTTTCAGAATTGAGCGGGCCGCTCTTTTTCCCTAGAGGGAAAAGTTTCCCTATTTAGCCTTGCTTCGGGGAGGTTTGCCAAGCACATTACATTACTGTAATGTCTGGTGGTCTCTTACACCGCCATTTCACCCTTACTTCGGTTACCCGAAGCGGTTTTTTTTCTGTTGCACTATCTGTGATAACCGACTTGCGCCGTCATCCCCAGGCTTGATTCCCAAAGGCAAGCGGTATAAACCACCGGCCTTCAAGACTCTCGACTGGCACCCTGCCCTGTGAAGTTCGGACTTTCCTCTGTGTAGCCTGAAGCTATACAGCGACTGCACACTTGCGGTTTCAGCTTAACAAAGAACATTTCTTATTAATGGACGTTTCTCTACTAAATGCGTGTATTACTTTTTTAAGGTTGAGCCTTCAGCTTCTTCAAAGAGTCGTTCATGAACGACAATTCGACCACATGATTCACAAAGATAGAACCCCCCCTGTACAATCATGGTATGACGATTAGTCGGAACCCTCGTGTTACAGCCAGAACAGGCATTGCGGTTCAACCTTACTACTGCATTTTGCAATGTACCGCTTCGAAGGTGGTCATATTTATCAAGCAATCTTTTTGCTTCAGTTTGAATAATATTCCGTTGCTCCTTGACCTTTATTTTCAGGGAATCGACATCTTCTGCTGTTTCAATAACAATGCTTTCCAACTCTTCTTTTTTTAGAGTTAGCTGTTTTTTTAAATCTTCAAGTTGCTGAAGCAGTACATCGTCAGGCATCATCTCTTCAGTAATCTCATCATAGCGGTTTTCGGTAATGAGCTGTCTACCTTTTTTCTGAATTTCCAGTGCCCTTTGCTCCGCATGAACTATATCCTGAAGCTGAATTTCTGCCTGGGCTATTTCCTTTTCTTCATATTCGATTTGCTTGGAAAGGGCATCATATTCTTTGTTGTTTCGAGCAAGAGTTTGCTTTTCCTTAAAGTTTAGGATTTTATTTTTGCACTCATGTATGGTTTCATGAAGGCGCTGCCGCAGCTTTAAATGATCATCAGCTATTTTTTTTCGAGACTCGATCTGACGGTTTGTAAATTTAAGGTCTTCATCCAGAGCAATAATTTCCTCTGGTAGTCCTTTCTGCAAGCTGACTATGCTTTCTATCTGATTATCAAGGTGCTGGAGCTTGACAAGAAGGTTGATTTTTGTATGATCCACTACTGATGATGTTTTGGATTATTAAAGCATAAAAAAAGCACCTTCCCAAGAAAAGGTGCATACCTGTGTGTTGTATGTGAAAAAGTCTGATTGAACTGAATCGACTGTTGAGATATTGAGTGTATCTACGTGCATATCGCGTGGAAGATTGTTTGTGCCCGAAAGGAGACTCGAACTCCTACACCTTGCGGCGCTCGTCCCTGAAACGAGTGCGTCTACCAATTCCGCCATTCGGGCATTGCGTTATGCTTAAACCAGAACAATAAGTAACTCTGCTTTTGCATTAAGAGCAAAAATAAAGATTACTTAATCTCCTTATGCAAGGTATGACGCTGCATATTTGGATTGTACTTCTTTAAGATAAGACGTTCTGTGGTATTTTTCTTGTTTTTTGTGGTCGTATATCTTGAAACTGTTTGACCTTCTTTTTTCGCTTCTGTGCATTCAAGCGTAATAACTATTCTGTTTTCTTTTCCTTTTGCCATGGTATTACCTCAATCAGCTATGAGTTGTAAAGAGTTGAGAATATAAGCCCTGCAAGGTGATTTTGCAAGTTATGGGTTTTTTCTTTCCGTGATAACTGGAGAAAAGCTATTTTTCAATTCTTTATAACACTTTAAAACATAAAGAAACCGTGCTTGACAGTAACTTATTTCATTATACCGGTACGAAGCTCAGCTGTGATGAAGTCAATCTTGAGGAGCTTGCCGGCACTTTCGGGACTCCACTGTTTGTAACTTCCGCAAAAAGCCTCATAGAAAGCTATAAAGTCTTCGAGCATGCTTTTGCAACTTTACCTCATTTTACCTGCTACTCAGTTAAGGCCAACTATAATCTCAGTGTTATCAGAACATTTGCAGAGCTCGGATGCGGGTGCGACGTCAACTCTGGTGGAGAACTTTATAGAGCATTACAGGCTGGAGTTTCCCCGGAACGAATTATTTTTGCAGGTGTAGGTAAAAAGCCAGAAGAGATTGCCTATGCTCTTGAAAGCGGAGTGCTTATGCTTAAGGCAGAATCACTCTCAGAGTTAAAGGCCATTGACCGAATCGCCGGGAAGCATGGTAAAAAAGCTTCTGTGGCCATACGAATCAACCCTAACGTAACGGCGGAAACTCATCCCTATATTACAACTGGAGACAGTAAAGAGAAATTTGGTATTGATGAAGCAGAGCTACCAGAGGTATTTGCCTTGCTCGGTCAGTTGCAAAATGTCACACTTATCGGCCTCGATATGCATATCGGTTCCCAGATTTTCGATCCTGAGTATTATGTGGCAGCAACCATGAAGCTGCTCGCTGTTTTTAATTCCTCGAAAGCTATGGGTTTTGCTATTGAATTTCTCGATATCGGTGGAGGGTTTCCGGT
>JAPLFE010000119.1 GCA_026390855.1 Chlorobiales bacterium
CCCGCCGTCCAAGTGTCTGCAATGCACTCGATACCCTGGTGATTCACCAAAGCCGACTGGATGACCTTCCTGTTCTTGTGAAGCCACTGCAGGAAAAAGAGGTAACGCTCTTTGCCGATGAAGCTGCTTATCTGAAACTCCAAGGTTCTTACCCAGATGCGTTGCTGCACCCTGCTGAACCCGAACATTTCGGTACCGAGTTCCTCTCACTGAAAATGTCAGTGAAAACCGTTGCATCTCTTGAAGAAGCTCTCGAGCACATAGCGCACTACAGCTCTCGTCACAGCGAAGCAATTATTGCGGACAACCCAGAGATAAAAGAAACGTTTTTAAAAAGAGTCGATGCTGCTGTCGTCTATGCAAATACCTCAACCGCATTCACCGATGGCGCCCAATTCGGACTTGGTGCCGAAATCGGTATCAGCACACAGAAACTCCATGCAAGAGGTCCAATGGCCCTGAAAGAGCTGACCACTTACAAATGGATTATTGAAGGTAATGGGCAAACAAGACCCGTATAAGAATATCCAGATTCTTTACTGAAAAAATTTCATTGGAACTATGAATATTCAAAGTATATCTATACAGAATTTCAGGAATATTGGTAATACAAAAACGTTTTACCTGAATCCTAATTTCACAGTATTCATTGGTGTAAATGGGAAAGGAAAATCCACCATTTTATATGCTTTAAGAGTTGCTTGTGGTTCATATTTACTTCCTATTCCTGACATAAAGCACCGTCATATACAGGAAGATGAGATAAGAATCATTGAATCAGGTAAATTACTATTAAAGCAATTCCCAGTAAATGTTGAAGCAGTTGCTTTTTTCCCAGGTATTAGTGAGCCCGTTATTTGGAGAAGACAACGACTTGAGTACAGCAATTCAACGACATCAACAAATGCTGATGTCGGACCTATCAGGAAAATTGCTTTTGCAAAATATAATCGGGTTCAAAAAGAATCTGATGACAAAGTTGATTTACCAGTTATAGCCTTCTTTGGTATAACCCGTGCAGTGGGGGCAGGGCGAATTACAAAGAACAGCCGCATTCAGCGTTTAGGAAGGCAACTTTTCAAGGAAGGGTATCAAGACTGGGATGAAATGAAAGCTGTAAAATTTCATTATGAAGAATGGCTTGGTACTTACGATACTTTAGTTGCCCTTGGTAAAGAATATCCAAATACAAAAGAGATATTTTTTTCAGCAGTTAAAACAGCCAACCCATTTATAACACAGATTGAGTTTATTAATGGGGAGTTGTGGGTAAAAATCAAAATTGATGATGATGAAACAGGATTACTGCCACTGAGTCTCCATAGTGATGGTATACATTATTTTACGGCAATGGTCGCCGAGATTGCATTCCGATGCATAGTTCTGAATGGATATAAAAATGAAAAGTCAATTTCAGAAACACTCGGTATTGTCATGATTGACGAAATAGATCTTCATCTTCATCCCAACTGGCAACGGCATGTTGTCCATGATTTAAAAAAGGCTTTCCCTAAAATTCAATTTGTTGTTACTACGCACTCTCCATTCATCGTCCAGTCACTTAAATCAGAAGAACTTATAATTCTTGATGAAGATATCAAGAAAGATGGCGACCCGTTCAAAAAAAGCATAGAAGAAGTAGCCGCAAACGAAATGGGCGTTGATGATATCCCCCGCAGCATAGAGTTTTTAGAAATGCAAAAAGTCGCAGAAGAATATTATACGCTTCTCGAAGCCGGAAAAACAAGTGAGATTGATGACCTAACCCAACAGCTCAGAAACAGGCTTAATGAACTTGAAGAATTGTTTGGTGAAGATCCAGCTTTTGTTGCTGCATTAAAAATAGAAAGAAAAGCAAAAGGGTTATGAGACCAGTAATCAAATCACCATGGCCTCAGGAAAACGGAAGTCCTAAATCATATAAACCCCATACCAAGGCTAAGAATGACCTTGAGGTGAACCTTGGTACATATTGCAGTTACTGCGAGATATTTAGTTCCGACCTTGAAGTAGAACATGTTATATCTAAAGATCAAGATCCATCATTAGCACACAATTGGGATAATTTTTTACTTGCCTGTGGTCGATGCAACGGTAGTGGCAATAAATCGAACAAAACCGTTGATCTTACAACAATGCATTTCCCTCACCGGAACAACACGTTCCTGTCTTTTTTGTACAGAGAAGGTGGCTTGGTTACCGTCAATCCTGAACTGAACAACATTTCGCGTGCAAATGCTGAAAACATGCTTAACCTAGTTGGCTTGGATAAGTATCCTGGCAATTCAAAATATCCAAATCCGAATCTAAATGATTCTCTCTGGAAACATCGAAGAATAGCGTGGGAATTGGCAATGAAATATTTACCTGAATACGAAGGTGAAGGTGGTAATTTGTCTGCAGAGCATATTGTTGATTTAGCTATACAAAAAGGATTCTTTTCAGTCTGGCACACTGTCTTTGCGAATCATCAACCCGTAAAAGAATTGCTAATAAGTTCCTTCACAGGAACAGATAAAAATTGTTTCGATCCTGCAAATCACTATCAGCCTGTTCCCCGTAATCCAGATAACCCCGATGACCCAGTTTAAACCCTAAACAACCGAAACAATAATCGTCGGATAGAAATTGCTTCCGTAATAAAATAAAGTGAATGGATTTCGGATTGACTTATTGCTGATCGCTTATAAGGCAAGTGAATTATAGAGGGTAACGTCCAAACCAGACCTTAGAATACAATATGCTCGAAGCAAAAAACATCAGTAAATCCTATACCCTCCCGGGTCAGAAAACCATACCAATCCTGCGAGGCGTAAACCTCACGCTTGGCGAAGGAGAGATGGTAACGGTCATCGGAGCGTCAGGCAGCGGGAAAACAACACTGCTGAACATGCTCGGCACCCTCGACACACCAGATAGTGGCGAAATCATTTTTGACGGAGAGGAACTCTTCATGAACAAAAAATACACCCTCTCTCAAAAAGGACTGGCCAAGTTCCGAAACCGTAAAATTGGCTTCGTCTTCCAGTTCCATCATCTGCTTTCAGATTTCACCGCCATCGAAAATGTAGCAATGCCCGAATTCATCGCTACAGGCAAACTCCCACCAGCAAAAAAACACGCCGAAGAACTCCTTGCCGGACTCGGGCTCAGTGAACGCTTCGAACACCTTCCCTCAGAGCTGTCAGGCGGCGAACAACAGCGGGTTGCCATTGCCCGCGCCTTGATGAATAACCCAAAACTAGTCCTTGCCGACGAACCGAGCGGCAACCTCGACAGTAAAAACAGCCATATGCTTTATGAACTTATGGCTCGCCTGAGCAAGGAACGCCGAACCTCTTTTATCATCGTAACCCACAACGAAGAGTATGCCTCCATGTCCGACCGATGCCTGCGCATGCAGGATGGTCAGCTTCATTCATGCGATTCCTGAAAAAAAGAATAACTCAGGCACCGAGAACAGCGCAAATCCTCTCAATCTCCTCCTCCTTCAAGTATGGGTGCATCGGCAGGGCAAAGATTCTGTTGCTTAGATCCTCCGATACAGGAAAATCGCCCACCTTATTTCCAAGAAAAGCATAAGCTTTTTGAAGATGAAGAGGAATTTTGTAATAAATCATAGACGGAATCCCCGCTTTCTGCAATGCCAGCATAAACTGCTCTCGCTCTTCAAATGAAGAGGCAAGTACCGAATATTGTGCCCATGCCGAACTGTAATGTTCTGGAATGAGGGGAACCATAACTCTGTTCCGCAGTTGTTGGCTATATAAATCAGCAATACGCTGACGAACTTCAAGCTCTTCGTCAAAAATGGTAAGTTTTTCAAGCAGAACAGCAGCCTGGATTGAATCAAGGCGACCATTTATACCAATACGATCATTACTGTATTTATCGACACCGCTTCCATGAACTCGTATTGACCTCAACACCCTGTCAAGCTCCTCATCATCAGTAAAAATAGCCCCCCCATCACCATAGCAACCAAGCGGTTTGGCAGGAAAAAAAGAAGTGGCTCCCGCAAGGCCGAAACTTCCCGCTCGACCTCCATTAAAACTACCCCCAAAACTCTGAGCAGCATCCTCAAGGATCCAAAGCCTGTACGCATCAGCAACCGCCTTAATACGCTTGTAATCAGCCGGCAAACCAAACAAATCAACAGGAATAATCGCTTTAGGTTTCAATCCCTGTGACACAGACTCTTCAACAGCCCGCCCTATAAGCTCTGAATTGATATTAAACGTATCAGGACAAACATCAACAAACACCGGGGTTGCTCCTGTAAGGCTTATAACTTCAGCAGTTGCAACAAACGTAAAAGGAGTAGTAAATACGGCATCCCCAGGCCCGATACCTTTTGCAAGCAAAGGCATAAGCAATGCGTCAGTACCTGATGAACAGGAAATGCAGAATCGCGAACCAACATACGAAGCAAGGCGCGACTCCAGCTCGATCACTTCCGGTCCCATAATAAACTGCCCACTGTCCAGAATACTTTCGATACGACTAAGGAGTGCTGTCCGAATCCGGTTTTTCTGCGAAAGCAGGTCTATAAATTGCATAACTGTAATTTTTGAAATCTATTAAAACTGTCTTGGCAAAATACAGATTCATTTTATTTCTTTTGCAGTCCGGCACCATTCTTTAGGAAAAAGAGAGATCATCTGAGCTCTTTATCTATAGACCATGCAAGCCCCAGCAAGCTCTGTTAAAGTTGCGCTCCACGCAATTATTATGTATATAAACGCAACGCACAAAATTTTACACACGAAGAAATCTGAAGACAATCTGTTTCAAGATGAGCTCCATCTACTTTCTCGGTATTGGCGGTACCGCAATGGCATCGGTAGCCGTTGCACTTTCCCATGCTGGTCATGCCATTTCCGGCTCTGATACACAGCTCTACCCCCCAATGAGCACATACCTCGATGACCATAATATCCGGTACTTCAACGGCTTTTCATCAGAAAATCTGCACCATGCCTCACCGGATGTCATCGTTGTAGGCAACGCAATAAGCCGGGGAAATCCGGAACTCGAATATGCCCTCAATCATCATATTGAGCTCATATCCATGCCTGACCTGGTTCAAAAGCGCCTAATCGCCAACAATACATCCTTAGTGGTCACCGGAACTCATGGAAAAACAACAACTACATCACTTTTAGCCTGGCTGCTCGATCATGGGGGACTTAAACCGGGATTTCTGGTAGGTGGTATTCCTGAAAATTTCTCCCTTGGGTGCAGAACATCAGAACGAAGTGAAAATGGTTTTTTTGTCTCCGAAGGCGATGAATACGATACCTCATTTTTTGATAAACGCAGCAAGTTCCTTCTCTACCGCCCCGACATTGCAATTATTAATAATATTGAATTTGACCACGCCGACATTTTCAACTCCCTTGAAGATATCAAGCGCAGTTTCAGATTGTTTGTTAATCTTATTCCTGAAAACGGAGCACTTTTTGTTAACGGGGATGACCCTGTCGCCGTTGACATTGCCTCCAGAGCATTCTGTAAGGTTGAACGGTTTGGCCTGTCGTCAGACTCCGAATGGAACGCCAGCAACATATCGTTAGACAGCGAAACGTCAACTTTCGATATTTCTTATAAAGGCAATCCTCTCGGAAATATCAGCGTACCTCTTTTTGGTAATTATAATATCATGAATGCCCTTGCAGCAATAGCAGCGGCAACTCGTACTGGACTTCCCTTTGATGCAATAAAACGAGGCATGGCTCTCTTCAAGCGCCCTAAACGTCGAATGGAAATCATCGGTACCTTCCCCGGAAACATTACCCTTATCGAGGATTTTGCCCACCATCCTACTGCCGTAAGGGTAACACTTGAAGCTCTTGAACAGCTTTATGCCGGACGTCGAATTGTAACCTGTTTCGAGCCACGCTCAAACACAACCACTCGAAACATCTTCCAGCAGGAGCTTTCAGAAAGTTTTAGCCCAGCAACCATTGTTGTTATAGGTAAAGTTCATCGACCTGACCGTTACCCACCCGATCAGTGTCTCGACACCGATCTTTTACAAGCCTCACTGCAAAAACAAGGGAAAACAGTCTTTCTTGCCGGCAAAAACTCAACTGATTATCCCAATGATATCGTTGCGTTTCTTCAGCCCCAACTGATTGAGGGAGATGTTGTTATCCTACTGAGCAATGGCAGTTTCAGCAATCTGAAAAACCTATTAATAGAAATTTTTCAAAAAAATTCCTGAATATTTCCAGTTTGATATCATATCTTAAAAAACATTTTTCATTTTGAAAAAAGTCTTTTTTTTACACAATCAACACGAACACTTATTTCAATACTACATTAGGACGACATTATGGCAAAAGTGAAAGTCGGCATTAACGGATTTGGCCGCATTGGGCGTCTGGTTTTTCGCCAGGCATTGAACAACCCGAATTATGAAATAGTAGCAATCAACGATCTTTGTGATCCTAAAACCCTTGCTCACCTTCTCAAGTACGATTCCACCCACAAAAAGTTTAAAGGTGAAGTCAGTGTCGATGGAAGTAATCTCGTTGTCAACGGCAAGGTTATTACAATCCTGGCACAACGTGATCCAGCGTCACTCCCTTGGAAAGAACTTGGATGTGATCTGGTTGAACTGCTGGTGCAAAAAAAGTCATCATTTCAGCTCCGGCAAAAGATAAAATTGACGCAACAATTGTTCTTGGAGTCAATGGCGATTCAATAACCGGCAAAGAAGAGATCATTTCAAACGCAAGCTGCACAACCAACTGCCTTGCTCCAATGGTCAAGGTACTTCAGGATAGCTTCGGCATCGAAAAAGGATTCATGACCACCGTGCATGCATACACGAACGATCAGAACATCCTTGATCTTCCTCACTCCGACCTTCGCCGTGCCCGTTCAGCAGCATTATCAATTATCCCGACAAGCACCGGTGCAGCAAAAGCGATCGGCGAGGTTATTCCTGAACTGATCGGAAGACTTGACGGTTTCGCCATGAGAGTACCAGTACCAGACGGTTCCGTTACAGACGTTACAGCCATTCTTAATCGCCCAGCTACAAAAGAAGAAATCAATGCAGCTATTAAAACCGCAGCAGAAGGGCCGATGAAAGGATTCCTCGAATACTGTGAAGATCCTATCGTTTCACAGGACATCGTCGGCAACCCACACTCATGTGTTTTCGATTCACTACTCACCATGAGTTCAGGTAACATGGTTAAGGTAGTTGGCTGGTACGATAATGAACTTGGATATTCAACCAGAGTAACCGATCTTCTCGACATCTACTCGAAATTTGTATAAAAGAGAGCCTCTTTCGAAGAAGGTATTTCAAAAAAAAGCGCCCTAATGAGGCGCTTTTTTTTTGACCCGCCAGTTTTACATACAGTAAGTTTTTAAGTTTTTTACCTTATTATAAATCTTAGTCTCACTGACACTTTCAGCTTGTCGTTTCACAGCAACCATTTTTTTCTTATGACAACTACCGAAGTAAAACCCATGAGAGCCATCATCCTGTTCGACAGTAAAACTGCAGGTGGATCAACAGACAGACTCATCGACTCAATTGGACAGGAACTTGCAAAAACAGGAGCTTACGTCGAAAAAGCAAGGTGCAAGACTAATGGCGATTACAGCTTTCTGAATGATTTTAACGTTGTAATCATGGGTGCACCTATTTACTATCTGCTTGTTTCATCACAACTGCTTGGAGCATTGATACAAAGCAACCTTAAACACTACCTGACCGGTAAAAAAATTGCGCTGTTTCTCACCTGCGGCAGTCCAGAAGTAATGGCAAACCTCCTCTACCTGCCACAACTGAAAATGAATCTGACAGGAAACACAATACTTGCTGAAAAGATTTTCGCCCCACAGCAACTTTCAGATCAGACTGTTATAGAAAAATTTGTCAAGGAAGTCAACGAAGCTTACAAAACCGAACAAGACTGAACAAGAACAAAACCCTATTCTGTTTTCATAGACCGACAAAGAACAGACACGCCATCAAGACATGATTATTTCCCCTGATATCCTGCTTTTACAGCATTTAAAAATCGGACAGTTTTAATCTTTTACATGAACGAAACAATTAATTTCGTGGTTAATATTGTCGATTAATAGTTAATCCTATATAATAAAGCTTATATTCCAGCGCTTTATAATAATCTTGTCAAAGCTGTACACTTTTTTTGATATGACTGTCTATGTCATGAACATCATCAGTATGACAAGCTAATTTTATACTATAACTATCCGCATGATAAGGGAGCAAATTTAACTACATGGATTATTCAAAAAAGTCAATAGAATTACATCAGAAGACACGTGGCAAAATTGAAATCAAGTCTAAGGTTAGCATTAAAACCAAAAACGACTTATCTCTAGCATATACCCCCGGTGTTGCGGCCGTCTGTACAGAAATCGGCCTTGATAAAACAAAATCATATACACTTACCAATCGTGCCAACCAAGTAGCAATAGTTTCTGATGGAACAGCTATTCTTGGTCTCGGTGACCTTGGCCCTGAAGCAGCAATGCCTGTCATGGAAGGCAAGTCAATAATTTTTAAGGAGTTCGCCGATATTGACGCCATACCGCTCTGCATCAATTCAACCGATGTTGAGGATATCATTAAATTCTGTAAGCTTATTGAACCAAGTTTTGGAGGTATAAACCTCGAAGATATTTCAGCACCAAGATGTTTTGAAATTTTCGAGCGACTTGAAAACGAGTTATCAATACCGGTTTTTCATGACGATCAGGATGGTACAGCTATCGTAACCCTGGCCGCCATCATCAATGCATGCCGTGTAACAGGCCGCGATATCAATGACCTGCATGTAGTTATTAACGGTGCTGGTGCAGCAGGTATTGCTATTGCCAGACTATTAATTCAAGCTCATGTCAAAGAGGTTGTTCTGGTTGATACCCAGGGCGCTATTTATGATGGCCGCCCAGGAATGAACTCAATCAAGCAAAAAATTGCTGAAATCAGTAACGAAGCCAAGCATACCGGAGATTTACAGAGCACAATGGTCGGTGCAGACGTTTTTGTCGGTGTTTCCATAGGAAATATCGTCACTCAGGAAATGATTAAAGGCATGAACAAAGCGCCGTTTATTTTCGCCATGGCTAATCCAGAGCCGGAAATCATGCCTGATCTAGCTTACGAAGCCGGTGCCAGCATTGTCGGGACAGGCCGCTCCGATCTGCTGAACCAGGTTAATAATGCACTGGTATTTCCTGGTTTGTTTAAGGGCTTGTTTGCTGCAGGTGTAAGAAAAGTTACGCCAGAAATCAAATTGGCTGTAGCGACATCAATCGCCCACTCCATCGAACCGACACGCGATAACTTAATGCCATCAGCTTTTAACAAAGATGTGGTGCCAAATATCGTAGCCACCATTGTAAAAATACAGTCCGAGTCAAAACCTACAGGTAGTGACGACGATGCAGAAGAGGGAAAGCTGGTAGCGAATTGGTAACTTGATACTTTAAAAGTCGATATTTCAGATCAACGAAAAAAGGCCGGTAATTCACCCGGCCTTTTTTCGTTGATACCATATCCAGCTTATCCTCAAGTAAAAATATCCCGTGCTTTTTCAAAAAAGCCCTTGGCATTTTTATCATTATGTGCTGTAGGTGAAATCCCTGAAGATTTCTTCAGCTCTTTAAGAAGTTCCTTATCCTGATGTGAAAGATCTTTAGGAACAAAAACATTGACTTTCACATACTGGTCGCCTCTCGACGATCCACGCAGATGACCTATCCCATGTCCAGCGATACGGAGCATAGTTTCAGGCTGCGTCGAAGCCGGAATAGTAAGCTTGACCGCCCCATCCAGCGTAGGCACTTCGACTTTCGTACCAAGTACAAGATCCGGAAAACTAACGGCAAGGTTATAAATCACATCATCCCCATGACGTGAAAACAGTTCATGAGGTTGTTCTTCAATCACAACAAGCAGATCTCCGGCAACCCCACCTCTCGGACCCGAATTGCCCTGTCCACGCAAAGTCAGATAATTACCATCCTCAACACCTGAAGGCACGGTCACCTTAACGGTCACCTCACCAAGTTTAATTCCTTCACCATAACACGAAGGACAACGATCCTTGATTATTCTACCTTCACCCCCGCATGTCGGACATGCCGCTATATTGACAAACTGGCCAAACATCGTCTTCGAAGCTTGGCGAACTTCTCCACTACCATGGCAAGTTTGACAAGTTTCCGTTGCACCCGATTTAGATCCACTGCCATTACACTCTTTACAGGTAACCTGTTTTTTAATCTTCAGTGTTTTTTCAACACCTTTGGCAATCTCTTCAAGGGTAAGCTTGAGGCGAATTTTCAGATCAGTCCCAGGAATACCACCAGACGGGCGACCTCGTCTCCCACCACCTCCACCACCACCAAAAACTTCCTCAAAGCCAAACGGAGCGCCGCCCGCCCTTGTTTTGCCACCACTGAACATATCGTTGAATGCGCTGAAAATATCACCGAAATCAGCCGATCCTCCTCCATACTGTCCACCACCACCAGAAGCAGCCGACGACCCAACACCCGCATGCCCGAACTGATCATAACGGCGTCGTTTATCATCATTACTAAGCACTTCATAGGCTTCATTCACCTCTTTGAAATGCTCCTCAGCATCCTTGTTATCAGGATTTTTATCAGGATGAAACTGCAATGCAAGCTTCCTGTAAGCCTTTTTTATCTCATCCTTAGTGGCTGAACGGCTAACACCAAGAACCTCGTAATAATCTTTCTTCATAATAACACCAGCAAATTAGCTTCTATATTATTTCATTGTAAAAAAAGCACCATGCTATCTCGCCACGATGACCTTCGCATGCCTGATAACCTTATCACCCAGCAGATACCCTGTCTGGTACTCTTCAATAATAGTGTCTGGTTCAGCCCCAGGTTGATCGACCTGTGAAATAGCTTCATGGAAATTCACATCAAGCATCATTCCTTTTGACTCTATTGCTCTCACCCCTTTCTCACCCAGCCACTTTTCAAGATTTTTTTTCACGAGCTCCACACCCTCTATATACAACCTGGTCTCATTGGATGTTTCAGAACTAAGAGGTGCATGCGTAAGCACCCTTCTGACATCATCAACAACCGGAAGCAGCTCTCTTATAATATTCTCAAGAGTCCTCGATGAAGCCATCATTGCCTCACGTTCTTTCTGTTTCCTGAAATTTTCAAAATCAGCAGCACTTCGGAGTAACTCATCACGAAACTTATTGGTCTGCTCTACCTGCTTTTTCAGCTCCATTTCAAGCTCAACTATTCTTGAAACAGACGATTCCTGAACAACTTCACACTCCTCAACATTACCCTCTGGAGGCACTGAGTTTTCCGGGACATCCTGTTGTACTTTATTCTCAAGATGTTCTTTATAGTTCTCTTTTCCGTCCGGTGCTTTCTTTGTCATAAATACAAATACCCCTTTTAGTTAACATCCGACAGCGTTGCAGAAAGGCTGTCAGCCATATAATTGAGAACGCGGACAGCGTACTCGTAATCCATTCTCTTCGGTCCAAAAATTCCAATTTTTCCAACCATATTTCCAACATAATAAGGTGTCGAAACAATGGTCAGGTCCTCCGCATGTCTTTCACTGTTCTCTTTACCAATATTGATAGTGATATCCATTCCAGCAGGTCTAGGCACCTCAAAGGACGATGATCCACTTCGCTCAACAAGCTTCGCCATACTGATCTTATCCTCAATCATGGTTATAAGCTCACGTACTTTTTCAGGCTCCTTAAACTCAGGCTGATCAACAATATATTCTGTTCCGGAAATATAAAGCCGCTCAAATATTGGCGACTCATCAAACAGATTCCCAGCCGAACTCACAATAAGATTTTTCAGAGCCTTGTCACAAACACTATCATAAAGACGCCTGCTGATCGTCCGACGAATTTCAGCAAGTGTTAGTCCCGATAATCTCTGATTGAGCACATCAACAACCTCATCGACAGTCTGTCGGGAAACCTCAATATCAAGCTCCATGACAATAGTTTTGACAAACAACGACTGAATAGAAAGAATAACCATCATCCGTGTCGAACTCAACAAAACCATATCCAGTTTTTCGAAAATCGCGTTCGAAAGCGTCGGCGATAAAACGACACTCAACTGCCGTGAAAGAGTACCAAGAACTTTTGCTGCCGAAAACAGAACATCCGACGAAGTCCCCTTACGATCAATACTTATTTGACCAATATTCTCTTCAATCCTCTTTTTTTCTTTTTCATCAAGGCACTGAAAAGTCATAATAAGATCAACATAATAACGATACCCCTTGTCAGTAGGGATTCTTCCCGCCGAAGTATGAGGCTGACTGATATACCCTTCATCTTCCAGCACAGCCATAACATTTCTTATCGTGGCATCAGAAAAGCCAAGATTGTAATTTTTTGCTATATACCTTGAGCCCACAGGAGCAGCCGTTACAACATACGATTGTATGATGATACCAAGCACCTGCCGTTCTCTCAAAGAAAGATCACGAAAATCCATCAACGTACACCATAGTGATTACAACAAAAAAACAGGGGTAAGCAAACAGGTGAATTTAAAAAAACTAATTCTTTCTACACCCTGTAATATTAATTATACAAAGAGCTTTATAATTATAGCACCGCAACAGCCTTTTTACACCAAAACCGCAACCGACAAAGAGCAGATTAAAACTACAACTACAATAATTATAACTTCAACAATAAAAAACTAACGTTTCCTCTCCTTTTTAAACAATATTGAAGGATAGTTAAGTTCCAAACGGAATAACCCCCAAAATAACCCTGTCAAGGCCCGAATAATCTTTAAATATTTTTATCCCAGAAAAACCCTGACCGGTCATAAGTTCCGAAACTGAAGCAGCCGCATCGGCATGCAGTTCAAAACAAAGTTTTCCACCAGAAACAAGCAGCTTTTTTGCCTGTCTTACAACTGCTCCGTAACACTCAATCCCCTCAGGCGTGGTAAGCGCCATTTTAGGTTCATACTGCCTCACCTCTACCTGCAGACTCTCCCATTCAACTTCCGGGATATACGGAGGATTAGAGACAATCAAGTCATAAGAACACTCAGGCAGTCTTGTTGTAAAAAGCTCATCAAACATATCAGCAGCAACAAATGTCACCCGCGACTCCACAGCATGGCTTTCAGCATTAATACGCGCAAGAGCAAGAGCCTCATCAGAACAATCAACAGCAGTAACCCTCAACGAAGGCGCAAGCTTTGCCATGGTAACAGCAATACACCCACTTCCAGTGCCAATATCAAGAATCTTCGCATCAATTGAACCACCACGACCTGTCATACCCAGACATTCAAGCGCATGCTCTACAAGAAGTTCAGTCTCTGGGCGAGGGATAAGAACCCTTTCATCAACTGTAAACCTCAACCCATAAAAATACTGTTCTCCTATAATATACTGAACCGGCCGACCTTCGAGCCTTGAAACAGCAAAAGTAGAAATCTACCATACCAAGTTCTGTTTAAAAAGATCCCGCCACATAACATTACAAAGAGTACATTATAATCATACCATGTGATAACCGATTTGCAGAAAAACAAAGCAAACACACTTTATTTTAAAGACACAACGCCACGATGAAAAAAGTTTTCCTTATCGTTTTGATCCTTCTCACCGCTACCGTCTGTAACAGTGCATCCGCCGCATCAAAATTTACCGGTATTATGGAAATGATGTTGAAAATGCCAAACGGTTCAGCTGAGATAACCTATTACTTCGGAAACGATGTACAACGCATGGATATGGCCATGCAGATGGATAAAATTCCAGAACCATTAAAGACAACTGTCATAACAAAAGCATCTCAACCAGATCAAGCATATATAATCAATCACAAAGCAAAAAATTACACCGTTGTCAATCTTAAAACTGCTGCCGAAAATGCCATGCTGCTCGATTTCGACAGTAACTATAAACTTGCAAAACTTGGAAAGCAAACCATAAAAGGCTATACCTGCGAACACATCAGCCTGACCAGCAGCACCGAAAAGCTCGAACTCTGGGTCACTCGCGATCTTGGTGATTTCTCCACATTCAGAATCCTTCAATCGCAAAATCCCCACCTCTCAAATACTTCACTGGCAAAAACACTTAAAAATGAAGGCATCGAGGGATTCCCCGTCAAAATCAAGCAATATAACGACAACGGCCCCTACGTCATGGAACTCATGCAAATCTGGCCAAAAGCACTCCCTCCTTCAGACTTCAATGTACCAGCAGGATATCAAAAAGTCACCAGCAATCAGAAACCACTGGGAACTCAGGAAAAAGCACATCTAAAAACCCTTATGGAAAAAATGAAAAAGTTCGAGAAGTAGGCACTATTTCTACCCATTATCTTCTCAGCAGTACACCTTTGGGTGTAATTCCATACGTTTTCCCCTTTTTAAGCATGACGTTATGGCCATGTTTTTTAAATTGAGGGCTCGTGTTACTGAATGCTGTTATAACAACCGTTTACCAAACATCAATTATCTCACAGCCTTCAAGTAAAAAAACAATCAATCACCATCTCCCTCAATAAAGGCATGAGTCATATCCCCGGCCTCAGACCTAATCCCATTTTCTGCATAGATCACTACGATTGTCTCAATTTGTCGCAGAGAGTAATTTCCCTTTGAAGCCTCAACTGCATAACACCAAGCTGAACTGAAAATGATGGCAATCATCACAAATAATTTATACCGCTTCGCTGTACTACCCAGAGCATCTTTTTAATACCGCCCACGACCCCACCTCTTATTCATAAACAGACTTTGAGATTTTTCAGCAAAAACGCTCACTCAAAATAATGATGACTCCCTGTTAATCTCAGGCGAAAACTCTTACAGCATTGTCAAATCTCACCCCCCAACCCGACTTCCAACAAGAATCTTAACCCCCACTGGGCCAAATTACCCATTCATGCGCGTCCCCACTCTATCAACTTATTTGTTCACAATCTTGTAGCACACCCGTAACAATCCCTTAACACAACGATTTGTACTTTGTTGAGCGCAAAAAGATATGCAAAACAGTATCACAGGCTTTCACACAGAAAAAATCACACAACCTATAGTTATTGATTATGAAAAAAGTAGCATTATTGGTCGGTCTGGCCGCAGCTCTCGGGTTCAATCAGGCACAGGCTGTTGACTGGAACTGGAACGGAGATGTCAGAGAACGTTTTGAATCTCAGCATACATCACCCACCGCAACGAGCGACGCCGACTCAAACTCCAGCAGCCGCGTTCGCACACGTGTCCGTTTTGGTGTCTCTCCCTGGATTAATGAAGAGCTTTCCGCAGGTGTACAATTAGCCACAGGTGACGACCAGACAAAAGAGACAATCTCCCGAAATCAAACCTATATTGGCACTTTCCAGCCAAAAAACATCTATCTCAACGAAGCATACCTTGATTACCATCCGATGTTTCTCAATGGAGATGTGAACGTAGTTATCGGTAAAAGAGACATCTCCAATACGATTATCAGAATTGACAATCTGGTGTATGACTCTGATCTTACCATAGAAGGCGCAACCGTGCAGTACGGTAAAGATGCCAATGGGAAAGAAAAAGACGGCCTGATCGCTCTTGCCGGTTACTATTTCCTTAACGAAAACAATACCAACACCATCTCCAGCCCATACCTTTACCTGGCTCAAGCCGCATTAAAGGGTGAAGTCAGTGATGTAAGCTACCTGTTTGGCGGTGGATACGATTTGTACAAAAGCCTGCAGAACCTTTCAATCGTTGATACAAATGCCAAAACTGGCGTTTCCAGCAGCGTTCCAACCACTTGGACAAATTCAGGCTACAACATTGCTGAGCTTTTCGGAAAAGTCGGAGGTCAGCTCACCGAAACGCTTCCGTGGAAGGTCTACGGTCAGTATGCACTCAACACTGCATCACATGCTGATCATTCAAGCATTGATGACAACAAAAGAAATGCCTGGTTGGCAGGTGTAACCATCGGTGATGCCAAACAAGTAGGTCAATGGGCGCTTGATTCCAAATACGTTAGAATTGAGAGGGATGCCGTTTTCCCATTGTTCACTGATTCCGACAGAAAAGTAAACGACATTGTGAACGTCAAAGGGTTTGAGGTTGCAGGAACCTATCATCTTGTCCAGAACTTTACTATCGGTGCAAGATACTACCAGTATAACAACATCGATGCATCTGCCGGGAAGTTCAATCCTACACTTCACCAGCTGCAGCTCGACGCTGTTGTCAAGTTCTAACAACTCTTCATTTGTGTGTATTGTTCTTTCTTTAGTGTTGTGTGACAGGTTAACAAGGTCCATCCTGGTTCTGAAGAATGGCCTTGTTTAGCCTGATTTTAACAATTATAATTTCTTTTGTTTACTTTTAAATAACTTCAATCATCTTTGATTATTACTATGAAACTCTTCAAAAAAATACTTTTATCTGCCACAGTGTTCGGCGTTATGGCATCCGGCACCGCTGAAGCAGCAGGGAAAATCGTTATCGACGGTTCTACCACAGTCGGCCCAATCGCCAAAGCATTTGCTAACCACTTCACCAAATCAACAGGTGTTCAGGTTACGGTAAGCGAATCGGGTTCAGGAAATGGTGCCAAAAGCCTTATCAACAAAACCTGCGACATTGCAACCATGTCGCGCCCAATGAAAGACAACGAACTAGCTGCAGCAAAAGGCAAAGGTATCAACCCTGTCGAACACGTTGTAGCGCTTGACGGTCTTTCTATTGTTCTTCATCCAAGCAACCGCGTCAATGCGCTTTCTAAAACCCAGATCCGCGGAATTTACATGGGCAAGTACACCAACTGGAGCCAGCTTGGTGGACCGAATGCAGGTATTGTCGTCATCCAGCGTGAATCAAACAGCGGAACTGCCGATTCTTTCAAGGAACTGGTCATGGGCAAGGATAACCCGATTTCAAAAAGAGCCGAAACCCAGTCAAGCAACGGAGCCATCAAAAGCCGTGTTTCCTCAACATCAGGAGCAATTGGTTATATCGGTCTTGGCTTTGTTGATCATTCAGTCAAAGCTGTTCTTGTTGACGGCGTAGAACCTGACGTTAAAACCGTCAAAAACGGCACCTACCCTATTCACCGCCCGCTCTTTATGTACACCAACGGCCAGCCAACCGGCGCTGTCAAACAGTTCATCGACCTGGCTAAAACCGCCGATGGCAAACGCATCATAACCGAAACAGGGTTTGTAAACTATTATTGAGGAACACTCTTGCCTCTTCGGTTCTCTCCAGGAACATCCCTCCAGAAAAAGCCATCTTCCAAAAAGATGGCTTTTTCTAAGTATGGTTAATTTTTTTATCGACTTCATCATTGAAAAACCTCGAAAGCCAAGAAACAGCAATTCCAGAACAAGCTGACCAATGCTTTATTCAAGTTCCAACAAATATTACGCGAGTTGCTCTTTCGCAGTAGTTTTCAGTAGATTATAATCATCAGCACCACTCTGGTTTCGACAACTCTTATGAGAACATTATCATTTTCCCCGGGATGAAGAAAAATCCTGTAGACACTTAAAACCTCTCTAAGTTCATCCATAAATTATGGTTAGCCACTCAATATGACGTACTGAGAGCTTCACATGGAAAACATCTTACTCTACAATTGATAACATAAAATATTATGTCGGAGCCAATACTTCTTGTCATAGAGGATGACCAGAACCTCGCTAAACTTCTGGAATATAATCTCGCACGCGGAGGCTTTAAATGTCATCTTGCAGGAACCGGCGAAGATGGCCTTGAACAACTTTCACGGAAAAGTTTTAATCTTATTCTGCTTGACATCATGCTTCCAGGCATAGACGGGTTTGAAGTATGCCGTAAAATCCGGCAGCACCAGCTCTATAAAGATATTCCCATCATCATGCTTACCGCAAAAGGTGAGGAAATAGACAGAATTCTCGGCTTTGAACTCGGCATTGACGATTATGTTGTCAAACCCTTCAGTCCTAGAGAGCTGAACCTTAGAATACGGGCAATTCTGAATCGAGATCGCCGTCAAGGAGGCAAAATGCAGGAAGTGCTCAAAGCAGGAGGCATTGATGTCGATTTAACACGTCACATCGCCACGCTCGAAGGCAAAGAGTTGGTACTGACTCTGATGGAATTCAAACTTCTCGTTGCACTCATGAAAAGGAAGGGAGAGGCACAATCAAGGGAAATGTTGCTCAGTGATGTCTGGAATGTCGATAAAACAATCAACACACGCACCATTGATACTCATATTACCAGAATCCGTGAAAAGCTTGGGGAAACAGGCCGTATGATAAAAACCGTTCGGGGACTCGGCTACAAACTGGACGAAAAAGAGGTCGACGACTATGCAGGCTAAGGTATCTATAAGGCTTGCTGCTGTTATTGGAATAATTACGTTTTTCACGGCAGTCATCAGTTATTCTCTACTCAGCCAACAGGTTACACATATACTGACAACTGAAGTAAAAAAGGAACTGCACAGAAATCTTCTCTTCAATAAGCAGCTACTTGAACAGAACCCTCAGGAATGGCAAACATCAGGTAACGCTGATGCATGGGCAAGCCGTATCGGGCATGCTCTCGAAATCAGGGTCACATTAATTAATCTCAACGGTCAAGTTATTGGCGACTCCTATATTGCCCCTGGCAAAATCTCCCAGATAGAGAACCACCGGGAAAGACCGGAAGTAAAAGCAGCAATAAAAAATGGTTACGGTGAAAACACCCGTTACAGCCAAACCGTTAAAGAACAGATGCTCTATACCGCCGTCCCTGTTGGCCTGCCAACCCCCTACGCCGTCCTTCGCTTCTCTAAACCCCTGTACGACATCGGAATTTTTGACTCCCGAATTCGCAATGGCCAGGAAAAAATCCTCTTATTTGCACTTTTTCTTTCTATTACAGCAGGAGTTGTGACTTCTTTTTTGTTTACCCGCCCATTACGGAATTTAGCCATAACTGCCCAGAAAAGAACTCATGGCGACTTCTCTGGCAACGTTCCTGTCCATCGTAAAGACGAAATAGGCATACTTGCCCGCGCCTTCAATGTCTTATCGGGCGACATACAAAAAATGCAGCGTAGTGAAGAGTGGTATCATGCTGTTTTTTCAGGAATCCGTGAAGCTATCATTGTTACCGATACAGTCGGCGATATCATTCTGGCCAATCCCGCTGCATCAAGGATATTCCTGATCGATGGCGCCATGCTCAAGTCCCGCCCGCTCAAGCAACTTGCCGACAACAAGCTTCAAGAGCTTTTCGCAAAAGTGCACTCCAACCGCATAACGCTGATCAAAGAAGAAATATCACTGATAACTTCAAAAGGACCACGCATTATGCAAATCAGTTCAATGCCAGTCATGAAGGAAAACCAGTTCGACGGCACAGTTTTTGTCTTGAACGATATAACAAAACTCCGCAACCTGGAAAGAATACGACGAGATTTTGTTTCAAGTGTCTCACACGAACTCCGCACACCGCTCACCATCATCAGCGGCTATACCGAAACACTGCTTGAAGGAGCAATGCATGACCCCGAGCATGCCACATCATTCCTGCAAATTATTCTGCAGGCCAGTCAGCAGCTTACAGCCCTGGTCAACGACGTACTCGACCTGTCAAAAATTGAGTCAGGACATATTGAATACCAATTCATGGCTGTAGACATTAAACGAGTCATTGCCGAATCGGTTAATCTCCTGCAACTTTCGCTCAATAAAAAAGAGATCAAGCTCGACATCCATCTCCCCGACGACCTTCCTTTGGTTTATGCCGATGCAATTTACATGGAAATTGTTATCCGCAATCTTCTTGACAACGCCATTAAATATGTTGATGAAAGAAATGGAAAAATCAGGATATCGGCATTCAGGAGCAACAATAATATCCAGGTAGAAGTGGAAGATAACGGCGTCGGAATCGCAAAAGCGAACCTCAGCCGAATTTTTGAACGATTTTACCGGGTAGATAAAGCTCGTTCACGGCAACTCGGAGGCACAGGACTCGGGCTTTCAATTGTCAAACATATCGTTCTGGCCCATAAAGGCAATGTTGAGGTACGCTCAAGAGTAAACCAAGGCACGGTCTTCACTATAATTCTTCCCATTGCACCGGAAAATAGAGAAAACGACCTCTGAACAATACTCATCTCCTGCCTTTCCCTGCTTCAAAGAACCGATTCGTACAAAGCAGCATCCTTTATAATCTTCTGGTGCAACGGAATCCTCACCTCAGGAATGAGATGCTCAGGATAAAAGCCAGCATCAAACAATTCATGATTGATCGCTATAGCCGCATCAGCAACAACCACTCGATAAGCAAGTGCAAGCACAGAACCATAGGGCTCTATATCCCTGTGATAAATGCCAATAAGGGAATCTATTTTTCCTTCCAGTGAAGTCTCCTCCCTCAACTCCCGCAAACATCCTGCTTTGGCATCTTCTCCAGCCTCAAGAAATCCACCAGGCAGCGACCATTCATTAAATGCAGGCTCATGAGCCCTCCTTACCACAAGCAGTTCATCATTACTGTTAACAGTATAAGCCAGAGCAACAGGAAGCGGGTTAATATAGTGTACCCATGAACATGCCGAGCAAAACATTCGCTCACGTCCATCAATCATTGCCCGCTCAAGCCTCTTACCGCATACCGGGCAAAAAACATATGGTTTCATTGTTTCCTAAAATAAATTTGTACTGCAAAAAAAACGGTACCTACGCCAGATATTGAGTTGGCTGCGAACCCCAATCAATTTTTCGCGTCCGATATTCTTCATAATCCGGCACAAGACGATTGTATTCACCTTCCATCAAAGGTGATGAAATCATAAAGTCCGCAGAAGCCCGATTACAAGCAATGGGTATATTCCACACCACCGCCAATCACCATACACTTCAGTATTCTGCACCCTCCTCAAAACTGCCACATGTCTAAAATCCATACAAGAATAAACACTTCTTACACAAAAAGAGTTTCGCCAACCGTCCATAAACAGTCCTCATTGTTGGGCCTCAACAATCGAGGTCCAGCCCTAAAGTTTTATATCAGTAACAATTACTGCTCCATGAAACCGCCTGTCAGGAAACACCACACGACCTTTCGAATTGATAACGAGATGAGGAAACCCTGATTTTTCAAGCATCCGTAGCAGTTTTATAAGGTCTTTTTTCCCTGCAGGCTTTATAATAATATCTGCCTGTGCCTCCACTTTTTTGACATCATGCAGTTGCAGTTCCTCCTGCAGAAAAAACTCCCCCTTAATTTCCGCCCTCATTTCGTCCAGTCGAAGCATAAAACCCTCCCTTGGTTATGGGCTCTCTATCACTAATGTCTTTAAATGGAAATAGTTACTTACGCTCTACCCCCTTGAAATTTCACGTTGTCTCAGAGCGGCCTTGCGCTCAAAAATCCCCTTAAAACCTTCAGTCAATTCACGGTAAATCCTACTCCGGCTATCCTTGACCCGACTATAAAGCTTAAGAATATCCAGAGTCAGAATAATTCTTGTCGAACTACAATTCAGCTCACCAAACAAATGCTTTCCAACCACTTCAAAGCCAAGCACTCTGGTATGAAAGTTCAGAGGTGAATGAGCTTCCCCTTCAAAAACATCAGTAATAAAATGAGTGTAATCACGCTCTATAACTTCAGCTGTAGCAGCCCTCATCAACCGAAGCGCTACCCGTGGATTCTTGCGGTACTCTTCAAGAATCATAAACCTCCCTATTTCAACATATTTTCCAGCAGTTTTCAGCGAATCAACATCTATCCCCGGCATAAATTTTACATCATACTCTTCTGGAATGTCAAAAGAAGGATCATAGAGAAGCCGAAGCACACCCGCCTCTCGTCCATTGATTCTTGCCAAAAACCATGAAACCCCCTGATTTCCAGAAAGCTCATCAGGAATCTGGTTCTGAATCGTACTGATCCAGTTTTTTTCAACACAAAAAACCTTTGTAATCACCTCGAGAGCAGCGGCACGATCGCCGGCACTTTCAATCCTGCTGACGGTTACAATCGACATGAGTGCTCCTTTGATTTATGATTTATGGTTGCACATCAACAAACTGTTTTGCATCACCGAATGAGACTCACCGTAGCGCTTACCCGAAAGCTCTGCAAGACAAAGCATAATTTCACGCGTAACATCATTAGCCAAGGTGTGAAGTTCAGCTTTCTGTCGAATACAGCGATAAGAATCATGCATAAGAGCCTTGTAAGCATCAGACTGCTGAGTAAATCGAATGGGTTTGCCAATCCTGACAGTCATTCGTCCAAACACAGGAATCTTTCCTTTTGATATCCTGCCAGCAAAATCAATACCGACAGGCACAACAGCAGCCCCACTTTTCAACGCAATATGACCGATACCCGGCTTCCCCTTAAGCAGATATTCAGGATTTCTGTTACGCTTTCCTTCAGGAAAAATTCCAATATTGGATCCTGCACGAAGCTTTTCAGTGCACTGCTTTATCGCATCATCTAAAGGTTCAGCATGTCTTTTTGCCTCTATCCAGGGTACTATCGAACGTTTGTGATAGACATAAACAGGGGCCGTCATATTCATCACAGAACCGAGAATCGGAACTTTCCCATACATCCAGTCAATCACAAAACTAATGCTTCCCCCACCAAGATGATACATCAGCAACGCCGGCACCATAAGGACTTCGAGTGAATTATTATGGTTGAAAGCATAGATGCTGGCGCTGTTGGCCCGAGGCAGATTCTCCAGACCATAAGCTCTGGTCAACAGAAAATTGGGGAGCATAAGTAATCTCAGCAACATTGCCCGGCCTCGTGGTAACAAGGGAAGTGGCTTAAAAAGACCTTCAGAATATTGTTTCATGAGATTCTTTCAATTACCAGGAGCTACCCCCATTCAGAGCTCTGAACATCACAACCTTAAGAAAGCAAAATAGTGTTGGCGGATGGTTACGGGCATGCTACAATTCTGTAAAATCTGCTCTTTCCTTTTGAGTTCTCTCTCTCATGAAAACCTCAGATTTATATCAGCTCTCTGTACAAAAGGGAAAAAAGGGAGGGGAGGGACGTTTCAGCAACGCTAACCAGGAACAGTTCAAGTCAGAAGGTGAAGGCGGGAAAAAACGTAATCAAGAGAGTCTTCATTAAGCACAATCCTTGAAAAACCGGTCGAATCAAGTTCCACTGGCAAATGATTCCCATCAGTGATAAACTTAGGCCTCTGTTTACCATTATACCAGCACACAAGCCTGATGGTATTTCCTTCGATTTCAAGAGCAGTGACTGCACGCTTTCCAATAGTGCACCCTGAGTTAAAAACACTTGGAATCGGCAGGTTATTATACAAACCACTCCGAAGGCCGACTATTTTACCTTTTTTGTAACAGGCATCAAGTTCGCTTTTCAGCCCCAGAATGTTAAGCTCAATTTCCGGACGCTTTTCATGAGCAGTTGATGAAAAAGTCCTGCAGAGATTCTCTATCCTGTAATTCAGATAATCCACTTTTGACAACGACTCAAACAATGGTCGATGAGTATGCCCTATAATGGAAACAATTTTGGACTGGTTTGAAAACTCATAAATTGATTTTTCAATCGCAAACTTGCGACGACTGTTATATGCAACAGAAAAATTCCTTATACCAACAGGTTTTGCAATATATCGGAGAAACAAAATAACCGCCCGACTCAGGAAAGAATAGCTCTCCCACAACAGCACCGACGCCTGATGCCCATGAAAAAGCAGAAGAGTTTCATCGCCATAATGAAATTTAATCGATTCAATCAGCGATGACGAAAGCTGGTACTCCTTCTCATCAAGCAATGCTGAATCATGATTGCCGTAGGTTTTCCAGAAAAAGCCATTCTTCTCGAACTTGAGAAAAAGGTCATAAAAATCACCCCATTTGGAGGTAATGCTCTTCAGCGGAAACTTAAACAGCTCCTCAACATCCCCATTAAGAACAAGGCTGTATTTTTCAGGCAAATAATAGCTTTCAAGCATTGTTCTAACCAGGTCCGCATTTTGCCGAAACTCATCAAGCCGTCCACCATTGCCCATATGCAGGTCACTGAGTATAAGAATCCGTGATGAGTGATCAAGATAAACCGGCCTTGCCTTATTAAGCAGTCCCTCAAGATGGGCATGTTTTTTTTCAAGAAACCACATCGTGCTCTTTTCAATGCACATACCCAGGGTTGGCAGTCCAAACATCATTGGACATCTTTGACTGCACAATCACCGTCACTCCATGTGGTATGGATATGAAAATCGCAGTACAACCATTCCATCTTATCTTTGTGTTAAATGTGGACCGATTTTAAAACACATCTCTACTATTCAGCCTTAAGGTAGCTGAATTTGAGGAACGTATTCTTCTCTCCATTGTGAACATCACGTAAACTCTGTCTTGCCTTCCCTCCTCAAATTCAGGCACAACTGGCATCTTTAATAAATGTTTCAAACTTGTAACATTGCCAGCATTGCATTCTATAACGAAAGCCGATAGATTAGGTTCATAAAAAAAGCCACATACGTCCAAGAATTGTTACCCTCTTGAACCCAGTGGCACCTTGATTGTTCATGAAGTTCATGTACTTGTCGACGAGTAAATTGCATCCACATACGCCCCGGTTTCTATAAGAACCCTTCCGGGATCACTCAAGAGTGTCAAGTCAACAGTGCCTGAACAACTACATCATAAGGAAGCTTTGTATAACATTTATTGATCTGAGGAAACCATGCCAATGCCAAAAAGAGTAACGTTCAAAGATGTCATGGGCGGTCTCGACGGAAAGGGCGACATAGATTGTTCACATAAGGGATTAACCTCACTTGAAGGCTGTCCTGAAAGAGTGGAAGGCAATTTCAATTGTTCCGGGAACCAGCTTACAACCCTTGAGGGAGCTCCTCATCGAGTCGGAGGTGATTTTTCTTGTTCCGACAACCAGCTCTCCTCACTTGAAGGAATTCCCGATGAAGTTGAAAATTTTGATTGTTCACACAATCAGCTCACCTCTCTCGAAGGCTGCCCAAATGAAGTTCGAGGCGATTTTGACTGTAATGGCAACCATTTAAGTTCACTGCATGGCTCTCCTAAAAGGGTCAGAGGTAATTTCGATTGTTCAGGAAACAAACTCACATCCCTTGAAGGAGCACCTCATAAGGTGAGTGGCGATTTTTCCTGTTCCGATAACCAGCTGGCATCTCTCGAAGGCTCTCCTCATGAAGTTATCGATTTTGACTGTTCACACAACCAGCTCACCTCTCTCGAGGGTGGCCCCGACGAAGTTCGAGGCGATTTTGATTGTTCAAACAATCAGTTGACCTCTCTTATCGGTGGCCCTGATTTTGTTATCGGCGATTTTTCCTGCGCCGGCAACCGGCTTACTTCACTCAAAGGTGGACCCGTCGAAGTTTATGGTAATTTTGATTGTTCAAATCATTCGCTAACTTCATTGAAGGGTGCCCCCAAAGAAGTTGGAGGATATTTTAATTGTTCAGCAAACCAGCTCACTTCACTCCGCGGCACTCCTCAGGAAGTTGGCGATTTTAATTGTTCAAATAATCAGCTCACTTCATTGGACGGTATCCCTGATAAAATTCAAGGGCACTTTGATTGTTCCGGGAACCAGCTCACCTCACTTAAAGGAGCCCCTAAAAAGATCAAGGGAGATTTTAATTGTTCGAACAACCAGCTGAATTCGCTCAAAGGATCTCCCAAAAAAGTTAAGGGCAATATCAATTGCTCAGGGAACCAGCTTACAACACTTGATGGCGCACTGAAAAAAGTTGGTGGCGATTTTATATGCGGAGGAAATCCCGTAATATTCAGTGAAAAAGAAGTCCGATCGGTTTGTAATGTCAAAGGCAACTCTATCGATGTCTCTCTTTGACCTTAATGGTTAGAATATCTTCCATTCACGCTGGCAAAGTATGCACATTACAACGAAAACAATATTTTTCATAGCTCATCCTCAAGCGACTTCTGGGGAAATGATGGAAAAAGCTCTCCTTTCCGGATGGCAGCTTAAACCTCTTTCATCAAAGAAAGACCGACTGGATTTTTACGATACTTTCGAGTGGAATGCATTCGAAAAAGAGGTTGTCATCGTTAAAAACAAAAAAAACCTTTCTCTTATCAATCTCAATACAGGCCATGAAACAGCCTCAATCTCATTCAGTCGAAACCCCTCCTTTTTTTCCCACAATGACCTTCCGCCCGGAAAACTGAAAAATCGACTGGCTTCATACAGCGGCATCAGGTCCTTCATCAGGCTCTGTTCCATTAATACGCTCATAAATTCCTACCACATCCTTGACAACAACGAAAAAACCATCGGCATTCTGACTTCGACATCATTATCCCTTGCCGACAATAAAAATCAGGAACCGTTCACCTCTCTCTATTCCCTTATACCATTAAAGGGTTATCAGGAAGAAGTCGAAAAGTTAGCACATCATAACTCCCTTGGCAGTGCTCTTGATTTCAAAGAGCTCTTTCTGTTGATCATGGCCACCGCCGGACAAAACGTTCAAGGCTACTCTTCGAAAATCCACCTCACTCTTGATGCCGATGCTCCAATTCATGAAAGCACCCAACGCCTCCTCCAATTCACTCTATCCATCTTACGTCAGAATGAATATGGAATAAGAAAAAACATTGATTCAGAGTTTCTGCACGACTATCGAGTTGCGCTTCGCCGAACCCGATCTCTTCTCAAGCAGCTTAAAGGCATTTATGACCCACAGGAAACTGCATATTTTCTCAATGCATGCAAAGAGCTCGGAAAAAAGACAAACGAATTACGCGACAGCGATGTCTATCTTCTTCGGCAGGAAACCTATTTCCACTACCTCCCACCATTTCTGCAACCACCGCTCAAGCTCTTCTTCAGCGATATTGCAACCTCTCGCAAGGCACTGCACAACCAATTCTGCAGCTATCTTTTATCCAGCGACTATCAATCTTTTCTTGAAGAATGGGAAAAAGTTGTACATCGCCAATCGCTTCCAGATCCTGAAAAAGCACCAAATGCCTCACACTCCACCATGGCTGTTGCCTTAGACACCATAAAAAAAGCATGGAAAAAAGTAATACGCCACGGCCGTCAAATCAGCCCAGAAACCACTGATCCCGAACTTCATGCACTGCGCATCGACTGCAAAAAACTCAGGTATCTGCTCGAATTCTTCTCCTCAATTTTTCCACAGAAAACCATTACTCCTGTCATCAGACAGATGAAGGAATTACAGGAAAATCTTGGTGATTTTGTCGATTTTGCTGTTCAACTCCAGTTTCTTCAAAACAGTATTGCGTCAAAACCCATAAATAGCAGTGGAAATTTATGTTCCGCATCAATGGGCGGACTTATGGCAACTCTTTTTCAAAAACAGGAAGAAGCACGCCAGAAATTCCACAAAACCTTCTGTTCATTCGACAATGACGAAACCACTCAGCTGTTTCACGATCTTCTAACAAGCACCCCTTAAAATGAAAACAATCTCATTGTACAGCATTAAGGGAGGAGTCGGAAAAACCGCAACAGCAGTAAACCTCTCTTATCTCTCTTCCCTGATCTCTCCGCCAACCTTGATCTGCGATCTCGATCCACAGGGAGCAAGCTCCTACTATTTCAGAATTACAGCGTCCAAAAAATACAACAGCGACAAATTTCTCAAGGGAAACAAAATCTATAGCAACATCAAAGCAACCGACTTTGAAAACCTCGACCTGCTCCCCTCCGACTTTTCGTACCGGAACCTCGATATAGAGCTTTCCGAAGAGAAAAAACCAAAAAAAAAACTCAAGAAAAATCTTGAAGAGCTAAGCGATGATTACCGTTTAGTGTTTTTCGACTGCCCGCCAAACCTCACCCTGCTTTCCGAAAGCGTTTTTGCGGCCTCCGATATTATTCTTGTACCAATGATTCCTACAACCCTGTCCATTCGCACCTACATTCAGTTAAAAGATTTTTTTGAAGCAAATAATCTCGACAGCTCAAAAATCCGACCTTTTTTTAACATGGTAGAAAAACGAAAAAAACTGCATCGCGATATCATTCATGAATTTCGCAACACCCCCGGGTTCCTCTCCCAGACTATTCCCTACAACTCCGAAGTTGAAAAAATGGGAATCTATCGAGCACCCCTCAATGCTGTTCTTCCCAACTCTCCCGCGGCTAAAGCCTACCGTAACCTCTGGAAGGAACTCAGTACAGAACTCGAGCACATGAGCTAATCATGAATTTGAAATCTTTTTTTTATTGAATCGTTGATCCCTATCTATGCAACCCGTGATTGAAAACGACGAAAAGGCACCTGCACTTCCAGATTTTGTTAATACCAACCTGTATGTCAATAGGGAACTTAGCTGGATTTATTTCAATCAGAGGGTACTCGAAGAAGCACTCGATCCTGAAGCCCATCCTCTTCTTGAAAGAGTAAAATTCATTTCGATTTTCACGTCAAACCTCGATGAATATTTTATGATCCGCGTTGCCGGTATCGAAAACCAGTATGCCGCCGGAATTCAAGATCGCACAATCGACGGATTTACTCCAGCTGAACAGCTCGAAAAAATCCGCACCATGGTGATTCAGCAGCTCGATGAACGAAACAAGTGTTTTTATAACGACCTGGTGCCAGCTTTACAAAAAAAGGGCATAGAGTTTCTTCGGGTATCAGAGCTTTCAGCAACAAAGCAACGAGCCTTAAGTCATTATTTCCGCAAGGAAATCTACCCAGTCCTGACCCCCCTGGCCTTCGATACAGGCCATCCTTTTCCATTTATGTCGAACCTCTCATTGAACCTGGCTATCGAGCTTGAAGATGAAGAGATTGGCTCACTTAAGTTTGCCCGTGTAAAGGTTCCGAGTATCCTTCCCCGACTCATGCGACTCAATGATATCAAAGGCTTCAATAATGAAGACGGAGTTATACGCTTTATCTGGCTTGAAGACCTTATCGAAAACAATCTGGCACACCTCTTTCCAAAGATGAAGATTACAAAATCACATCTTTTCCGATTGATTCGCAACGCTGACATTGAGATTGAGGAAGATGAAGCCGGTGATTTGCTAAAAACCATAGAGCAAGGACTCCGGTCACGCCGTTACGGCAAGGTTGTCCGCCTCGACATCAGTCCAACGATGCCCCTTTCTGTAAGACAAATTCTCATAAATAATCTCGAGGTAGCCCCAAGAAACGTTTATGAAATAGACGGAACACTTGGGCTCAGTTGCCTTATTGATCTTTTGCAAATAGATCGGCCCGACTTGAAAGATGAACCATTTGTCCCCAATAATCGAATCGAAGACCAGTTCGGAACAAATATTTTCAGTGCTATAAAGTCTAAAGACCAGCTTCTCTACCATCCTTACGACTCGTTTCAGCCCGTTGTCGATTTTATCAACCAGGCAGCTCTTGACCCTGACGTACTCTCAATAAAGCAGACGCTCTACCGGGTCGGAAGCAATTCACCAATTGTACAAGCATTGATGAAGGCCGCTGAACAAGGCAAACAGGTAGCCGTGCTTGTAGAACTCAAAGCAAGATTCGACGAAGGAAACAACATCGTCTGGGCGAGGGCTCTTGAAGATGTCGGAGCGCATGTATCCTATGGCCTTCCCGGACTGAAAACCCATGCAAAGCTAACGTTGATTGTTCGCCGCGAACAAAACAAACTCAAACGATACCTGCATCTTGGAACAGGAAACTACAACACTGCAACCGGCAAAATCTATACTGATTACAGCCTTTTTATCGCAAATGAACAGCTGGCCAACGAAGTAGCAGAACTCTTCAACGCCCTGACAGGGTACTCAAAACATACCGATTTTAAAAAGCTGCTTGTCTCCCCGATCAATACCAGAAAAAGAATCATCGAAATGATTGACCGCGAAATCGATTGGAGCCAAAAGGGACATCAGGGAAAAATAATCATGAAAATGAATGCCCTTGTGGACCCCGAAACGATTCAAGCACTCTATAAGGCCTCCTGTGAGGGAGTCAATATCGACCTTATTGTTCGTGGCATGTGCTCTCTGAAGCCCGGCATTCCCGGAATCAGCGACAATATCCGTGTTATCAGCATCATCGGACGTTTTCTTGAACACAGCCGGGCCTACTACTTTCATAATGGAGAAAAAGAGGAACTCTATCTCGGAAGTGCCGATCTCATGCCCCGGAACCTTGATGACAGGGTTGAAACACTTTTTCCGGTACTCGACAAATCACTCATACAAGGAGTCAAAGCACATCTCAATCTTATGCTCCGCGATAATGTCAAAGCATGGCAAATGAACCCCGATGGTCGCTACTCAAAATTGAGTAATGACGAGCCCAAAGTCAACAGTCAGAACCTCCTTTTAAGCAATTCAAGCCGTCAATCCACCAACACTCATTCCGATCTTTCTTAAGGAATTTATCCAGCCTTTACCACCCCTTTAAAATAATTGCTGTTGTGATTTAACAGAGTTGTAGCATTTCCGTTACACCTGTTTCAGTACCTTTCATACTATCCATCCTAAATTTTTCGCTTCAGAGTTCAAATATCTTAACAACACGCTAATCTGGAGGCACTACATTGTCATTTGTCCCATCAAAAGTATTTTTCACCAAAGGCGTAGGAAGGCACAAGGAATATCTTTCTTCGTTTGAGCTTGCACTGAGAGAGGCTAAAATTGAGAAATGCAACCTTGTCACTGTCTCAAGTATTTTTCCTCCCCACTGTGAGCGCATCAGCGTCGAAGAAGGACTGAAGCATCTCTCTCCAGGCCAGATCACCTTTGCAGTCATGGCCCGCAATTCGACCAATGAATACAACCGCCTTATTGCTGCTTCAGTCGGCGTTGCCATTCCAGCAGACGACACACAGTACGGTTATCTTTCGGAACACCATCCATACGGTGAATCTGCCGAACAATCCGGCGAGTATGCCGAAGACCTTGCAGCCACGATGCTTGCAACCACCCTCGGTATTGAATTTGATCCAAACAAGGACTGGGACGAGCGTGAAGGTATTTATAAAATGAGCCACAAAATCATCAATTCCTACAACATCACCGCAACCGCCGAAGGTGAAAACGGTCTCTGGACAACAGTAATTTCCTGCGCTGTTCTCCTACCCTGATACCTCACACCCTCGCTTCAACAAGGTGCTTTTTCCCTGCTATTTTTTATTGATAGCCGGGAAAAAGCATACCGCTTGCCAAAACTAAAAGTAGGGCGCAATTTCCCACTCTTCAATAACTCTCGTAGGCCCGAAATCTTCATCAAACCCAAATATTTTGATACCGACTTTTCCATTTTCATAGACCAAGATGTCTGCCCATGAAAACATTCGATCACCCTCCTTCTCAATAAACTCTTTAGCAATGGAAAATGGAGAGCCACCACCGCCAACAATCACTTGCCAAGCCTTGCCACCTTGATTTTTCCTAGGCTGTTCAGCATGATAAGTATGCTGATGTCCAGTAAAATATACCGCCTGATAAGCCTCCACCAGATTCCAGAATGCATCTCTGACTTCAGGTCTTACATCAAATCCACCTTCCTTATTTTGTTTATCATCCTTCATCTTTAACGGCACATAGGTAAACGCCATTTTATGACCAAAAATAAAGAACTTCTTTGCCCCTCTTTTTTTTGCAGCTTTAAAATCAGCTGCCAGCCACTTAACCGGCGCTGAACTGTCAAACCCCACAGGATCGGTATTGATCATCGAAAAATGGCTCTTTCCTACGTCAAATGAATAACTGAGTTGCCTCTGATCGGTGGTAATTCCATCCGTTCCGATTTTCGGTTTGTTCTCAACATTCCAAGCCGTAGCCTCCCGATGTGTAATGGACTTCCAACGATCCAGATCAATGATAAGATCACCCATGTTGGAGCGCCATATATTCTCATTTTCAACAACAGCGGTTTTTTTCTCTTTACCATCAGCATTTTTCACTTTAATCTGTACCTCATGGTTTCCAGGAATTGGAACAACGTAAGTACCTGATTCAATCAGATTGGCCATCATACCCCGCCAATAAGCATAGTACCGCTCCATCTTCTCTTTATTCGACGAATACCCATAGATCATATCACCATTAAAAAACAAAGCCTGTGGTTTAGCCACCTGCATCTCTCTTATCATCCGAGTCATGACTCTCGTATTCTGAACCCAAAGCAAATCCTGCTCCGTTGCCCCCGCTAGTGATGGATCACCCCGGCAATCTCCCACCGTAGCAAAATGAAAGGCGACCGGACCTTCCGTTACCTCTGCATATGCTCTATATAAGGCAGAGACGGTGAGGATAAACGATAATAAAGTGATGAGTAACTTTTTCATACAACAAGGTTAACTGTTATTGAGGGTTATCGATGAAATTCCACCCAAACCTGAAACAACTTTGTTTGACCACTGAGTACAGCAGGAGGAAGCGGATAATGAGCGATTTCCACCGCATGAATCGCCGCACGATCAAAAACACTTAAACCACTGCTTAAGATAATATGTGGATTTTGCTGCATGCTGTCCCGCAACGAAAACTCCACCCGTGCCCGGCTCCTTGTTCTCATATTGTTCGCCGCTGCCGGATACTCCACAGCCTCTTGAACAGCAGCTTTCACCTTTGCAGCATATTCTGTCAGTGGATCTCCTTTCCCACTGCCACCACCTAAGGTTGCCACTTGCTCAACAAAACCATTTTGAGTTCCAGTTGCATCACCAGAAACCATCTCCGACCTTATTGGTGCAGCAACAACGCTTTGCCCCACAGGCTTATCAGCTGCAAGATCATGCGCTACCGTTTTATGCCTCATCAGGTTTGCCTTAACCATACTCCTGAGCTTCGGCACTGGCAGCGGCAACTTCTTATGCGCAATCGGAGCATCAAGTTGCTTTTTTCCTTCCGGCAAACTACTTAATTGAATAATTGCAGGAATCGTCATCTCAACCTCCTTCACTTTCTGCAAAAAAATAAAACCAATGCCAAACAACGAGAGAATGATGAATTCCGCAACAAAAGCTAACCCAAAAGCCTGAATCATTTTATTTTCACGCCACATAACTGAAATCATAGCTCACATCCTCGCTTAAAAGATTTTTTTGCGTGCTGCTAATGCAATTTGCGTCGCTCCCCCAGCTTTAACAGCATCAATTGCATGCAAAACATCCTGAAGCGATACGCTTTCTGTTCCAGCAAGAGTAACCGCAGTTTTTTCTGCATCTTTTTGTTTTAATAACTCGGTCAGCTGTGAGTAAGTGATTTGTTTTCCCTCGACGTACAGAACTCCGCTTGATTCAAGTTCAACCAGCAACTTTGGTGTAGGTATTTGTACAGCACTGGAACTCGTAGGCAATTGAGTAACATGACCACTTGCAGGTATCATCCGCAATGAAAACATGACAAAAAAAACCAATAAAAAGAGCATAATATCAATCATCGGAATAATCTCAATACGTGCTCTGCGTTGTATGAAATAGCGCATTATTATTCTTTTTATACTTAAGCAATCGATTGAAATAAATTTTGCCGATTGAGAATCATGACCTTAAGCGTTTCCATTTGATGGACTACTTCTCTGATTCGAGTATTTAAACTATTGAAGAAAAATATTCCGATCATAGCAATAACAAGTCCTGATGCTGTTGCTATCAATGCTTCTGCAATCCCACCAGTCACTTGCGTTATACCACCCTGTATGTCCGCAAGCACGCTGAATGCATTAAACATCCCAATAATCGTTCCAAACAATCCTAATAACGGGGCTAAGGTAATAACAGTATCTAAAAGCCATAAAGAACGGTCTAATTTTGGAATTTCATGCATAAGAGCCTCCTCCAGACTACCCGATAATTCATCCTGATTTAAATGATCGTGTTCGCCATCAAGAGCCACTTCAAGTAAACGCAAAACAGGTACTTCATTATGAATTTCGTGAAATTCTTTTAAGGTAGTTTTATTAATGACCTTTTTAGAACGGCACAATTCAATTACTTTTTCACCAACCCGATACATATTGGCCAAATATCGCCACCGCTCAATAATAACCGTTAAAGCAAGCAACAAAAGTAACAACATCAGATATAAAGTACCACCTGATTCGTTAGCTAATTTTAAAAGATGTACTAATGACATAAACAGAATATAAAGTTAAAGTATAAAGACAAGAGAGGGTTAACCCTCTCTTGTTTCTTTTAGTGGCATACTGAATTATGCAATTAATATTCAAGTCTTAACGTAGCCATCAAACTGCGTTCAGGTTGCCATGTAAAAAGATCCGCAGCCGATGGGCCGGATTTAGAGGTCATTGATGCCGTAATAACATCCTTATTATTCATGATATTGTAAACGCCAAGATTCAATTTCATTTTCTTAACCCCAAGCCCTGGATTCTTGATTGTATAGCCAATACTGTAATCAAGAGTAGTATAAGGATTAATAGAAAGAAGTTCAGAGGCATCTGCAAATTGTTTTCCGACATATTTATAAACCAAAGAGCTTGTCAATGTATTGTCATTATACAACAAAGCAAGTGCCGCTGTGGTTTCCGGTGCATTCGCTATTACTAAGCCGGTGTCCCTGTTTTTTGCAGAATTAATTGATCCGTTGGTGTAGAGCGAAAAACCACTTCCAACTGCATAGGCAACCTGCCCTTCAATACCTTTGTAGACAACGCCACCACCGTTATAGTACACTGGATCTACTGATGTTAAATCCTGAGTTAACTTATTTGCAAAATCAATATAATAGAGATCCGCATCGAAAGTTATATTACTCGATTTATGAACATACCCAACCTGATAATTAGTAGAAGTTTGCGGCTTAATATCTGTTTTATTATATGAAGGTGAATAATAATATGAGATATCCGGAACCAGCATACCTTGCGCATACTGAGCGTATACAGAAGATGTTTTATCAATCTTATAATTCACCGTAAAAAATGGCAGGGTAGCATTGAATTCATTATCAATATTTGCAGGCTGACGTGCCGCTTTATCCAATACTGCCGCATCAATTGACTGCTGCCACCTCATCAGTTTAATACCCGGAGTTATCTTTAAATTATCTGTGGCCGCCCACTCAAACTCCGCGAATGGCTGATAATTTCTCCAGCTTGATCCTTGATCATAAAGAATATTAGATCCTATACCAAGTACATTCTTTTCTTTATAATTTGGTGTCATGCCAAACAAGTTATAGTCATACCTACTACGGAATGTATCAGTCGTTTCAAACCAAAGTCCCGTTCGAAACAAACCTGCATCAGTTTGTTTTGTTACTTTTAAAACATTCCCGTATATCGAGTACTGGTTTAACTTGATATACCCAGGCATTTGAGTAGCAGGACCTATCTTCCCCCCTTGAGTATTGTAAACACCGCCTAACCCTGTATCAGGACTCGATCCATCAGCCGAAAGAGTGTTATTTCCATACCATACGTAATACGAAGTATTATCGATACCCCAGTCTGAACCTAAATCACTCTGAAGTCGGATATAATCAAATGCGGTACTTTTCTCAACTCTGCCATAACCATAATACAGGGCTTTTGAAGGATCGCTCGACAGACCGAAGTTTTTACCATAAATTGCTGCTTGTGCTTCAGTAATTCCTTTACTCCCATCCGATTGATAGTAAAAGTTGCTATTGTTACTTGAAAAAAATGTGAGTAACGTTTTTGAACCAATTGGCTGTTCGTATTTGACTGTCACGTTTTTACTCCCAAGACGCGAGTTGGTCAGATAACCATCACTACTCAAGTCTTGAGCGGTTACCATCATTTTAGAGCCACCAAGCGCATCAAGAGTACCTGTATTTACTGTAGCCCCAGCAAGTTGTGTATTCCACGACCCCGTAGAAACAAAAGGTGAAAAACTAAATTCGCTCGTTGGAACAAGAGAATATAAATTCACAGAACCACCAAAAGTCGCCTGACCAATAGCACTTGCATTTCCAGGACCGCGTTCAACAGTAACGTGGTCAATAATTGAAGCTGGGAAATATGAAGTTGAATGGTGCGTTGGTCCATTGGTATCGCCAAACGGAATATCATCATAAGTGACGTTATACTCCCCATCCTTGAAACCGCGAAGAGTATTCTTGGTTTCACTAAGCCCAGGCCCATTAGCTGAAATACCGCCACTGACACCCGGAGCTATCACAGCTATACCGGTATAATCAGATACTGGTGATTTTGCATCTTCAAAGAAGGATTTATCAATTACTGCCTGCGGCTGAGTAGCTGAAAGAGATGATTTTGAAGGAGCAACAGCAGAAACACCAACTTCACCGCCTTGAGATCCAACTGTACCCAAGTCAGTTGCCGTTTCGGCATGCGCACCCAATGGCGAACAAAGACCCAAAGTTATAGCAGCCATGACCAATGGCTTCACATTACCCTGATACTTAAAACGATGTAACATTGACTGCGGCACTCATCACCTCCTTAAATAATTTATTATTATATCTTCAATCGCCTACATTCTTGATTTACATCTCGATACTTAATAAAATTTAATATCGATTAAATATTAATTCATGAATCGCTAAAAAAAATACAAAACCATTACTTCGAAATAATGAGAATAAAAGTCAATTAATTATTACAATTATTGTATTTTTTTAACACTCAAGAGAACTACTCATTAATGTATTATTGAAAAAAATCCGAATAGCCATTTTATCTAATTTGATTAAAATATAATCGAATATGCAATACACCGTATTAAGGAACTGTTACAAGATTGTAGCGAAATTGTGAATAATCTCTTATTCGCCATATATCAAAAGAGAGAAGAGCAATATCAGATACACGGATAATATTTGAACACCCATCACATGGATAACCAAATAACAACTTTCTGTTTTTTTTGAGACTTCGCTGTCAGATAAGTCTTGATGCTTAATTCTGAGGTTTCAAAATGAGGGAGTTATTGGCGAAGCACCAGAAGCTGGATAATTCGATTGGATCAAAAAAACAATTTTACCGACACTGACAGTATTACAAAAGACTTTTAGGATATTTCCTTTTGGTAACGAGAGAGGAATCAATAGGTGGTTTTTTTCTGATTGATGTATCTACACCGCTAACCGATGGCTTTGTATTAAAAGCCGGAACTTGAGTTTTTGAAACCCTTGCATTATCATCTATATAACTTAATCCCACGCCACCAAGTACGCCAACTAACATACCAAGAGTCAGCGGAAACAGCGACTTTAAAAACGGTAGATTACTCCCTGATATTTTTCTCAACAGGCACTCTGGCTTCTCTCCAGAACCCGTTACTTTATCTCGCCCATCGAGCACCCCCGATTTTTTGAGCTCCTTTCTGCATTGCTCAAGAGCATCACTCTCACCGAATTCCACCACCATACTGTATGCCTTGATATAGGCATACACATAGCTGTTTGGTAAAAACCTGAAATTCCCATTTTCAATTTCTTCCAGGTAAGACCGTTTAATCTTGCTCAACCTGCTCACATCATCAAGCGAAAGTTTTTTTTCCAACCTGGCAGTTTTAAGCTCTCTAAGCAAAAGCTCCAGTGAAAAGTTATTTGATAAGGCTTCTGTCATAAAAAAAATCAGAATTACAGAATTTCGCTTAATCAATTACAGCATATACCAGCAAGGTTTCTCCACAAAGAACAGGCACAAAAAAAGATAGAGTAGCAAAAGTCATTGGGTCTCATATATGCGTTCGATGGATGCACTGTCAACAATCTCATCTAAGCCGTGCTTTTCTGATTCATCGTACAGGAGTTGTATAAGGTTGAACCACCCCAAAGGTGTTCGCCGAACCTCATCATCCGTATCCCAGTGCAGTACATAAAGGCTGGCCTGGTCCTCTGTTATCCCTTTGTCAGCCAGACGGTATACAATCTCGTTCCATATCCCCCTTTTCATAATCGGTTCATTTTGGCGGTTCGAGGTTGTGCGAAATTTTCATGAACATGCTGAACTCGCCAGCAATCAAGGCGCCGCGAGTGGATTGGTTATGACGTACTCTTTCGCAACCGGTTCCAGACCATATCAATGATAAATCCGGACGCTTCATCCGGATCATTTTGGAAAAAAAGTCTTTCAAAAGCATTATAACGTGAACGTGCGCATGCTTTCAATAAATCACTGTTACCTTTATACAGCCCAAACTCATTGCGAATGAACCATCCCAGGCCGAAATGGAAATTGACCAACTCCCTTTCATCCGTATCTTTAAGTACACTCTTCTCTTCCTCACTCATTGAGGCAATAACACGGTCTACAGCATCATCGATCGTCCTGGGCCATTGTAACGCATCATTATCAAGCATAAGATTAACCGAGTATAAGGTGGAAATTCACGTCAGTATTTGAAAAAAATTATACCTGGGAAAGGCTTGAATTTTTTGTTTTTACTTTGTTTTTGAATAATCAACCGGCTTGACAAGAAGTGTCCCGTGGTATAACGCTTTTAAACAAAAGCCACTTTACTGGAAGTGGCTTTTGGTATAAGACTTCTGGAAGTGTTGTCAGTCGTTCACAACCTCTTCTGCCTCAATCCAGTCTTCGACATCCGAGCCATCACGTCTTCCTTTCTCTTCCCATAGGTAATATGCAGCAACTCTTACCTCTTCCTCCTGCTGTTCCTGTACAACTCCTTTCGCACTGTTCGATTCTGTAGACATAATTGCTCTCCTTAAATGTTAGATCTGCCAGTAAAACTCCATAATTCACACAACGTCAAACCTCCTCATTCACAACAGTAAATTTTACCTTTTTCTTTCGATACCAGCAAGGAACACTCTGTTACATCTATGCAAATTTCCTTACGCCCGCCCTATCCATAAAGCAACATGTCGAAGGAAGCCCACCATTCCCCCCCGCCCGATACACTATGATCTGGTCTCATCCTCATAGGCCGAACGCAATATTGTTCAAGCGGGAGTACAGTGTGAAATAAAAAAAGCCCGCAACGTCTTTTTTTTGCAGGCCTTTGGTATGTGCGTGATGCGTATATTGTGAACAATAGCAGATTCTAACCACTGATTTCTACAGTGTAAATATCGTACTGAGGCTCTATACCACTGATATAAAAAAGAGTTACAGAGAAAATGAAATGTTCATATCAGATTGAGTTGATGAAATTTCTTTAAAATGAGTTGCTTGTAGACAGCTTTCATCTTGTTATCAAGAAAGCTGTTATCGATACTACTGTTCCACACCGGAATTACTTTTTTGAATTTCATAAACATGCTGGTTTGTACCTTTTCATCTACTGACAACGTGCCGAAAGCTTTTTTAAAATCAGTTAGCGTAATCCTTTTTTTCTTCCCATTGAGCGTCAAGGCAACGTCTTCGGTATCGGCAGGATTAACCAGAGCTGTTGCAACCATATCATAAGCCGGTGCAAGACTGATACCACCTTTTTCGGGAATATCGATCAGCGAAAAGTTCTTCAGGTGCATATCCGCATTCCCGGTCAGAAAGCAGAACAGCACCATCTCAAAAAAGTTGATGACATCCAGACCCGGATTAACCGAATGACGACGTATCGCTTTCGCAATCTGCTCATAGGAGCCGCGGTATTTATCCTCGGTGAGCCTTTCGGTTATCTGACACATGTCCTCCATGTGTATTTTTCCGTTTTTTGACCGGTCTATGCGACGTGTCAAGTATGCAAGGTTTCCTGACTGCATACGGATCAGGCAATGGGGAACGGTATGGATCCGAACCGCTTCCGCCAAGTGCATAGTCAGGTCCTCTATCTCAGGAAGTTGCGGATAGATCTCTGAAGGAGGCTTAAGTATATATCCCCCCCAAAGGCCGACAATAGTGAATCGTTGCGGATTACGACTCTGACCATCCTGCGTCAAATGGAGAGACAATTTGGGCTGTACACCAGTGATGGTGATCTGGCTCCGAATTACTTCAAGCGCAAGTTCGTCGAGCTGGCTTTCGTCATACGGCAAAAGAGGTGGTGTTGCCGTTCCGAACATTTTTGTACTGCATCGTGGATGATAGTCACCTCCGATTTGATCCAATGGCTTATAACAGAAAAGACAATGTTGTTCCATCGGTCACTCCGCCATGACGGGATGCACGCTAACAGCCCCGATGCAATCCCTGCAGCAATTCATCAAAAGTCCCATGCGATCTCGAAGGTCAAGCTTCCAATTCTTTTCCGCAACTTCGAGTAGCCATCCCTCGGGAATGAGTCCATCAAAAAACGAAAACATTGTTTTGCTCGTGTACTCAGCAGACTGCAACGGCAGAGTGAGGCTAATCGCCTTGGGATCCCTCGATTCCAAATATGCTTTATCATAAATAAAGTGATAACCCTCCTCATCTTGTATAAGCCAGCCAGCAGTACAATCCTGATACATTATTGCAGCTTTTTTCATCAACTACTCCTTCTTTCCTGCTTGACAGGACCAAGTTCATAACCGAACAACCCAAGGAGCTGGTTCACCTTGTCCATACGTAACGTTTTCTTCCCCTGTTCAAGGTCCCGGATGAAACGCAACCCTGTACCGGCTTTTTCCGCCAGTTCTGGTTGGGTCATGTCCAAGGACTTTCGTCTATCACGGACAAATTCAGAGAGATCATTTATAGCCATCAAGATACCTGATCGGGTATAATAAATATTACTTACAACTAATTTATACCATTTCGGGTATAATATCAAAAAAAATACCATAATTATACCCGATCGGGCGCATACCGCAATTCTTACAAACGCATTTTGAATTTCAGAAGCAGTAAAGCTTCTCCCGACCTGCCCCCATTTACTGTACCACTTGCAATTGGAAACTTTCTATTTGTTGAACCACAAATTCTTCAGGTGTTAAGCCGCCTAAAGCACTATGAGGCCGATTAACACGATTCATGCTCACTTGCAATGGTGTCCTGCACCAAGTCAGTAATGAACAAATGTCCCCAACCATCTGTGTAGCCACATTTTCAAGAAATTTCTGATGCTGATTCCAAGCCTCCCTGCCTGCTGCATCTTTTTCATTTTCACCGATTCTCGGGGGTATGGGCAAATCAGAACAAGAGTCGGGAAGTGGATAGCACGTTGAAGAACGAAGGTTCAGCAATCAGGAAGCTTATTTCTCCTCTTATTCAGTCTGCTTCCTGTACCCCAAACCTGAAAACGATGCTATCAATGTCCCATCTTCATCTTTTACTTCCACTTTATACCCGCATATCTTTTTATTTTTACTTTCCTCTCTTGCTTCTGCCCTTATAGATGCTCCTTTGGGTGTTTTGAAATAAGAAATCGACGCATTTATTCCTACCGTGGTACTTCCATCAGCATTACTCGCTACAGCAAAGGCATAATCAGCAAGCGTAAATATTGCGCCCCCCTGAACAATATTGATTCCGTTCTTATGCTTTTCCTCTATTTTCAACTCAACCAACGCATATCCCGGAGATGCTTCAAGTATCTCAATCCCTAACAACTGCGCAAACTTGTCGTTTTTCACATTTTTTATCAAGTCTTTATCCATAGGTATTCCTCACAAAAATTGGTAGTTGCGCCGAAGGCGTCATTCAGGCAATAATGAAGTTGATTCATCCTGAACCATGAACAATCCGACAGGTTTGTAACAACACACAAAACATATCAAAAATTCGCTGCACATCATACACCCGTCACATCAAGAATCAGGTCACGCTCTCGCGCTGTAATTGTTTTCATACCGAATGGTAGGTGTTACTGAATATTAACTCCTATTTTCGAGCGATAAGCCGGCCTCTTCCCACCTTGCCAGCCGCTGAGGCATTGCGCCAAAGGGTAATGCCGCCTTCTACGTCATCGTACATATCCTGGCCGTAGTTGTCCAAGATCCCTTGCCGAAACTCGTTCTGCACTTTGTCAAGGTATATCTGAACATTGCTGGCGAAATCAGGAGTAAGGTCTTCCCTCTCGATGACTTTCAGCCCCGCATTTTCGGCCAGGATCGCATAACCCTCCAATGTCTCCATATAGGGAAAAACCATAAACGTATACAAGGGCTGCCATTCATCATTGCTCATCGAGCCGGTCTCCAGCCAGTCGGTAAACGCTAAAACGCCGCCCGGCTTTAAAACACGAATGCACTCTTCTATGAGCCGTTTTTTATCCGTGATGTAGCACCAGGCATCCTGTCCCCATACCACATCGAACGTGTTTGCTCGAAAGGGCATATCCAGAGCATTCCCAAGTTTGAATTCAACCTTGTCATCCAGCCCTGCCTGTTTTGTGCGGGAGATGGCTTCTCGGTGCATGCGTTGGGTTGCATCAAGGCCAGTGACTCGGCATCCATAAGTTTGAGCTAAATGACGAGCCGGACCACCAAGCGCGCTGCACACATCTAAAATGTGACTATCCGCGTTGACTCCAGCTTTTTGCGCTAAAATGACGGTCTCTTTTTCACCGCCGACATGAATTTGTTCGCCCATAAGCATTTCCCAAAGAATACCACCAGGGCCATCGTAGACTTCCGTAACGTTTCCGATAGTGACATCAAGCCTCTTTCCCGTCATTTGAAAATCTCCTTTTTGAGTTGCTGAGTTATTTTCTTACTGGTTCGCCCGAATCAACCAGCATTTGGAATCCAGACCATCCGCATCGCCATTGTTGTAATGGTAAGCACTGGCCCGACATCCCCAGCAATGTGAATTGTTGCTGCAAGTGTTACAGGGCACAGGCATATTACACACATCGTGCAAGTCTCCGTGGACGAGAGTGTTGATATGTTTGCTGATGATTTCTGAGAATGGCGTTGAACGGATATTGCCTACACCTTCGCGGATCACAGAGCAAGGGGTCACGTCGCCATTGAAGGTCACCGTTGCCATGGTACCGCAGTAGTATTTATCAGTATCCATAGCAGATATGGAAATATTGTCATCACCGTAATTGATCCGGTCGCGCTCAGTATAGACTTGTTGAACTTCAGCGAGATTCGGTTCGAGCTCTCTCCACGTGGCTCCCATTCCTGCAGGATTGAACATGGTCAGGCAGGTACGGAGTCCTTTCTCTTCAAACCACCAGCGCATCGTTTTGATGGCGTCTTCCGGGCCTTGCAAGGCAGTGTAGGTGATGCAATTGATCATTTTTTCGGCGGGTTTGCCCAAAGCAAGCATATTCGTCACACCTTCAACGATGGCATTGATGTAGTGATGATTGCCCCCCCGATGGAGCTTGGCATAAACTTCTGGAGTGATGGAATCAACGTGAACCGAAACAAAACCGCCGTCGGTCACTTCATAGACCTGCGCAGCAATGTGCTTGTCCCTAAGGGGCAGCCCACTGGTCCAGACATTGTTGATAATACCCAGCGACCTTGCATACTGCATCAACTGATACCAATCAGGCCGATCAAGTGGGTCGCCTCCCAACCAGTCGATGGCCCGAATTTCCAGCGCAGCCGCATCATCCAGCAAGCAACGGATTTCATGCGAAGTAAGTCCGTGGCTCTCCCGAGGTGTGGAACCGGCATAACAGTAGATACAGCCCTGGCGACAAGCATCTGTTGTTTCAATTTGCAGCGCATACAGTCTTTTCTGCTCGAAGTATCGTTTTTGTTCGTCTTCATGTCCAACGGCCAAACCGCCATAACGACTCACATGATCATTGATGCAAGCAACCATAGTATCCCCTCCAAGGATTTTGATGTTGAGTGATACTGAAAAAAACACAAATCCAGGAATTCCAATATTGTAAAAAAGGACCCTTTGCCCAACACAACAAACCCCTCACAAGTCGCTCCGCACGGCGATCTTTGTTCCATTCTAATAATTCAGAACAGGATGCAAACGATTATTGTCATTGCGGAACTTTTCCTTAAAATTTAATGCAAAAGAGAGCTTTCCGGGCACAATAAAAAACAAACTGAGGCATTTTATCGCTCTTAATCGGTCCGACAGTTAAGTCCGACAGAGTGCTGGATAATTTTTGAACGTGTATTAAAATTAACCTCTGGAAGTTTTTATACAAACCGTTACATTATCACCAAAATTTCAGATTGTTATCCCTCGGCATTTGAGGGAATCCTTGCATCTGCGTCCTGGCTGGAAATTACAGGTTTTTGAATATCGAGGATGATTTGAGCTTGTCCAAGATTGTGAAGTTCAGATTTTAAAGATTCAAAATCTATCTAAATGAGGTGAAAAATCGTGATTAATTTTAACAAAAAAATACTGATTATTGGATTTGGATCTGTATCTCAATGTACCGTTCCTGTTCTTTTTAAACACATCAACGTCGATTATTCTCATGTCACTATTATGGATTTTGAGGATATTCGCGAAAAAGTATCACCGTGGACAGCATTGGGTGTTAACTATATTAATCATCAAATAACTCCGGATAATATCACCGAGACCCTTGCTGCTCATGTTGCAGAGGGCGACTTGATAATAGATTTAGCCTGGAATATCGATTGTTGCGAAATTCTCCAATGGTGTCATGATCATGGTGTCCTCTATATTAACACATCAGTAGAAGTGTGGGACCCTTATGAAGGAGCTCTCGAACAACATCCTACCGAAAGAACACTGTACTGGCGGCATATGAACATCCGCCGTATGACGTCACAATGGCAGAATAAAGGGGCAACCGCTGTACTGGAGCACGGTGCCAATCCAGGACTAATATCGCATTTTACCAAACAAGGGCTGCTTGATATTGCCAGTGCCGTCATTGTCCAGAACAAGGTCAGCGACCTTCAAGCCGGAATTATTCAAGAGCTGGCTGAAAAAAGAATTTTCAATGAACTGGCTATGGCGCTTGGCGTCAAAGTGATTCACTGCTCTGAACGGGACACTCAAATCTCTGATGTTCCAAAACAAGTTGACGAGTTTGTCAATACCTGGAGTGTCGAAGGATTCAGAGAAGAAGGTATGACCACTGCTGAAATGGGTTGGGGAACACATGAAAAAGAACTTCCAAAATATGCCTATACCCATCAGGAAGGACCACAAAACCAGATTTGTCTTGCCCGAATGGGTCTCAATACCTGGGTGCGCTCCTGGGTGCCTGATTATAATATAAATGGGATGGTAGTCCGGCATGGCGAAGCTTTTACGATTTCAGACTACCTTACTGTCTATAATGAGGGGCAAGCCATTTACCGTCCTACGGTCCATTACGCCTATTGTCCGAGTGATGCTGCCATTATGTCTCTTCAGGAGCTGCGTGGTTATGATTACAAACTTCAGCCCAGCTTCAGGATTATGAACGATGAGATCATTCATGGTTCTGATATTCTTGGTGCATTACTGATGGGTCATTCTTTTAATTCCTGGTGGACAGGCTCCGACCTGAGCATAGAGCAATCCAGAGCACTGATACCTCATCAGAACGCAACCACTACGCAGGTAGCAATATCTGTGGTTGCAGCCTGTATGTGGATAATAGAAAATCCTGATAGGGGTGTCGTTGTGCCCGATAATATCGATCATGAGTATATTCTTGAAATTGTAAAACCCTATCTTGGCAACTTCATATCAAAAGCTTCCGATTGGACCCCTTTAACAACCAATACCAACAATTTTGTAGGCTTTAACACCCCTGATATTGATAAAACGGATCCTTGGCAGTTCAAGAACTTCCTTATTACCGAAACCGATTAAAAAAAGATTCACTTAATGCTCGTTCAAAATTTAAAACAATTGGCTTTGGAGCATGGTACACCATTGTTTGTGGTAGACCACGAAGTTTTGCGTGCTAATTACCGTGAGTTTAAGCAGCATCTTCCCAGGGTTCAGGCCTATTACGCTGTTAAAGCAAACTCATCCAAAGAAATAGTAAAAACGTTCTATGACGTTGGAGCCAGCTTCGATGTCGCATCAATGCCTGAGTTTCTTAATGTTTATGAAAATATTAAGAGCCTGACGCCTGAAGAGCAACAGGATTTTATCTGGGATAAAATCATCTATGCGAATCCGATAAAGCCAATACCTACTTTAAAGGAGCTAAACCAGTACAAGCCGCTGGTCACATTTGATAATGAAGATGAAATAGCAAAAATCGCTACCTATGCACCGAACGCGGGCCTTATTTTACGAATAAAAGTTCCTAATACTGGAGCTATGGTAGAGCTTTCTTCCAAATTCGGTGCAGATCCAGGAGAGGCTGTTGATCTTATAGACAAAGCATTTAAGAGAGGACTGGTGGTTGAAGGTTTAAGCTTCCATGTCGGCAGTCAATGCACAAATTTCCAAAATTATGTTCAAGCTCTTAATCTGGCAGCCAACATTTTCAAGGAATCGAGGGAGAGAGGGTATAAAGAGGTTAAAATTCTTGATATTGGCGGCGGTTTTCCAGCTCCCTACGACAACAGTGTAAAACCTTTTGCCGAGCTTGCAATAATGCTCAATTCCGAATTTGAAAGACTCTTTCCGCCCGACATTGAAATCATAGCCGAACCCGGAAGATTTTTAGTGGCAACTGCAGCCTGCGTCGTGGTTGAGATTATTGGCACAGCGTATCGTGAGGGGAAAAAATGTTACTACGTGAATGACGGGGTGTATCATACTTTTTCAGGGATTATTTTTGATCACTGCCAATATCCTTTAAAATCCTTCAAAGAAGGCAATGAGGAATTGTGTGCGGTTTATGGGCCAACCTGTGATGCTCTCGACACCATCACTTTGGCCAATCTCTTGCCCATAGACCTTTCGATAGGGGATTTACTCTATAGTGAAAATATTGGAGCCTACAGTCATGCGTCATCGACTTTCTTCAATGGTTTTCCCCCTGCAAAGGTTTTGCATATAAATAAAGAGTTTTAGTTGTGTAACTGGTCAACTCAAACACAAGAGTTTCTATTGAGCGCTTCGCAGAAATTGATTCCGTAAAGATAAGGCCCAGATACTAAACCGATACACCTGTAAACATGATCCAACCGTGATGGGTTTTCTAACGGCCTGAAGTTATTTTGGGATCTGCTTTTTGTTGCATGCAGAGGGCCTTTATTGTAAAAGAAGATTGAACTTTATTTTACAATAAAGGCTAATCCTAAAATAAAAGGCAACAAGAGGGTTCTTATGTTATAAAATTACCTTTTACCTGAAAAGCATCTCGAACTTGTTCCTCAGTAAAAGGAATTTCATTATCCCCCAAAATAAAGTCTCCACTTACTTTCTTCAACTCGCACTCAAGGGTTGTCAGCTGATTACCTGAACAATTGCAATCTCCTTTCACTTTTTTAGGGATACCCTTAAGTGATGTCAACTTATTCCACGAACAGTCAAAATTCCCCTTAACTTTTTCCGGAGCTCTTTTGAGCGAAGTCAAATGATTATTGGAACAATCAAATCCCTCAACTTCTTCAGGAGCACCTTTAAGAGAGGTCAGCTGGTTACTCGAACAATTAAAATTACCGTTAACCTTTTCAAGGGTTCCCTTGAGAGAGAGAAGTTGATTATTGGAACAATCAAAGTTTCCAGAAACTTCTCGAGGTACACCATCAAGCGATTTCAATTGATTTCCTGCGCATGAAAAATCTCCAACAATAATGTCAGGACACTCTTCGAGAGCAGATATTTGATTGTTTGAGCAATCATAATCACCGCCCACTATCAAAGGCCCCCCCTCAAGAGCTGTAAGTTGATTCCCTGAACAATTAAAATCTCCTTCGACTATCTCAGGGCAACCTGCGAGAAAAGTCCCCCTATTTGAAACAATTTCTTGATTAAATGCAGTCAGCTGGTTTCCAGAGCAGGAAAAATCACCCATAACAAAAAGCGGGCACCCTCCAAGAGAGGTCAGATAATTGTTTGAACAATCATAATCTCCTTTAACTTCTTCAGGGCCATTCTCAAGCGAGGTCAATTGGTTAGCCGAACAATTGAAATCTCCTTTAATCTTTTTAGGAGCCCCCTCAAGAGTTGTAAGCTGATTACCCGAGCAATTAAAATCTCCTTTTACTTTCTCAGGGCATCCATCAAGTGAAGTCAATCCCTTATTCGAACAATCAATATCGCTTTTTCCATCAGGATTGCCCATCATATCAGCGAAGGTTACTTTTGTAACTTTTTTTGACATTTTTATCTCCTCAACTATGTAATTGATATCATGATAACGAATTAACTTCCATTATTACTCCAATCTCCAGCGCTTGAGTTAACTTCAAAATATTTTTTATGGAACAATAAAACAACGCAGTATCGCCACGATTTGCTTATGGTTCCAACGCGTATTTTAATTTCCATAAAAAGTATTTATTACTTTTTTCCCTTGTTAAGGTCTCTTAGCTAATAATTTAATCTGTTTTATAAGGTACGAACATCTCTTATGATAGATCAGAGAGAAACAAAATATTCACACAATTGTAACACAGAACCTGCAGCATAAAATCGGCTACCCGAACAAGCTATACTCCACTGCACTCTCGCCTACCCCTCTCAGTCTGAAGCACTTTCCACCCTAAAGTAACATCAACAAAAATTCAGAATATTCGATTCCGAGCACTCAGAAAGTTTTCAATTATTTAACCATTGAATTGGTATAAAACGGCGGGTCATTGAGTAAACTCTACTCAAGAAGTTCTTGAGCCCGTGTAATGGAGATGCCAGTCGAAGAGAATCCAGGTAAAACCTTTATAACGAGAAAAAAGACATTCAGTTACCTTACGAAATTATAAGACAATCCCGAAAATGAATAGTGTTAAACCCTTTAAGATCGTTGTTGAATGGAGCGGTACTGAAGATTTTTATTTTAGCTGCGATTACAGAAATTCTGATTTGGAAACAGTACCGAAAAAGAATCAGATAAATGCCTCCAGAACGCTTCCCTTCATGACCCAGGCTATGGGCAATGTTTTTAGAAAACTGCGAAAAGAGCACATTTCCTTTCCCTTCTTTCTTGTAACACTCGCGTTCAATCACCGAAACCTGCTTCAAGAAATTGACCAGTTACTTGTACTTCTTCACCATCACCTTGAAAAAGAAAAGGACTCAGGCACTTTTTCCTGTTTTATCTCTTCAACTGAAACAGCATCGTTATCATCGAGTCATGATTAAGCAGATTTCATGCTGCCTGCCGCTTTTTGATTATCCTTTTTTTGATCTGGTTCTAAATCTCTTATACCCTGAACCAACAAAGGTTTGAAAATGTTTTCCAATATTAATTTGAATATTTCTACCCATTTTACGGAGCAACCATGCATAAAAAGCAAAATGTTCTCTTCCTGTGTAACGACAACTCAGGGAGGAGCCAGATGGCCGAAGGATTCCTTCGTAGTATAGCGGGCGAGCAGTTCGAATCGATGAGTGCAGGGCTCGAACCAAAAAATGAAGTGCACCCTTTTGCCATAACGGTTATGGGTGAAATCGGGATCGATATCAGCCGGCAAAAAACAAAGGCAGTTGATATCTATCTTGGAAAAACAATGATTCATGACTTGATGATTTTGTGCGACAAGGCAGAATCAACCTGTCCGAGGGTCTGGCCAGGAACACCATTTCAAAAACGTTATTATTGGCCCATACTCGACCCTGATGGAATCTCCAGCTCAAAAGAAGAGCAACTGGCCATTTTTCGGGAGATACGAGAGGAACTGAAGGACAAAATTACGTCATGGCTAAACGAAGTTGGAGAGCGGTCAATCGCCTCCTGAGTCTGGGTAGATGAGAAGTTCAGAGTTCTTCATTTGGTTTAATCCCGGGAACGCTGAGCCCCAGCTCGGCATAACACTGTGCCTACCGTTGCACCAGCTCGGGTATCCCTATTTATATTCGATTATCGAGAATCCTTCCGCTTGGCAAGTTCACCCGTCACAAGGTAAATAACCTCCTGCGCAATCTTCGACGCATGGTCAGCCATCCGCTCGATATTCCTGGAAACGCTTAATGCATGAGTGAGCTGGTTCACATCAGCATCCGCTGTTTTCATGAAAGCAGTCACTTTTTTAAAGGCCGTTCGATGCATGGAATCAATCTTATCATCTTGAGCACAAACCTGATCAGCAAGATCCCTATCCATTAAAATAAACGCATCAATCGACTTTTTAACCATCTCCCCTGCCTGCATACACATCGACTCAAACTCCAGCGACCCAACCAAAGCAGGACTTATGTCAATCATCAAATCTATAATATGAAGTGATAGCTCACCAATACGCTCAAGTTCAGCACTGATCATCATGATAGCAACAATAGTGCGCAGGTCCCTCGCAACTGGATGCTGAAGCGCTATAAACTCAATACATCGCTCTTCAAGGTCAACCTCCTCCATATCCAACTCATCTTCCACCAGTTTGATACGCGGAACACTATGCTCGTCCTGATATTTAACTGCACGCAACGCATCAAACAAATTCCCAACCACTCTTGTCGAAATGTCAACAAGAACCTCCGAAAGCTCTTTTATCTGCAGATGAACCGGTCGATCTAACATAAAAATAAAGTCGTTTCATTACATGAAGAATACAGCTCACTTCACAAACACCTCCCCTCTCATCCCAGACTTTGTTCCTCCAGACTCTGCTCCCGTTCAAATTCTCTACCCGGAGTGGTAGCCAACTCCTTCTGTGAAAAAGACTTTTGATAGAACAAAGGAGGATTCTCTCTTTCCTTGACGGAAGAAAGTTACGGCTCCAGGAACCACTTCAAATTTATGCAAAAGAATAATCAAAACAACTTCCTCTCACTCAGCCCGTTTTTCCCGCCATCTCCCTCCTCAATGAGAAGAGGCGCCACTCTTCCCCGGTTATTGTTCATAAAAAGTTCATAAAAACCACAAAAAAAATTTGCACCAATGTAACAGAGTGACACTGAAAAGTACCTCGAGAAATCGGTAACATTTAAATGCTGCAAATCAGCAAATGCGTTCAATAAAGCAGATGACATTTATTCGCAGGTAGTGCTTGACAACAAAAGTTTTACTGGCTGGCAAATCAATTAACCAAACGCAACCATGGCAAAAGCATCGAAAAAAGGAGAAGTATCGGCACCGGAGTGGTACGAGGAAACACTCTCTTCACCAGAACAACTGGAGGAAGATATCAGGCTTACTGCGTATTACCTCTGGGAATCAAAAGGAAAACCCAATGGTTCAGATGGAGAAGACTGGATGAAAGCTGAAGAGCTTGTGAACGACTGAACCCCGCCACCTTCTCTCATTTTGAAAGGCCACCCCTATCATGTGGTGTGGCCTTTCAATAATTTCATGATAAAAAGCTGCCCGAATTTATCCAAGCTGCTCAACCAGATAATTTTGGATACCCACCTGGCTTATCTGATCAATCTGTGCTTCAAGCCAATCAATGTGCGACTCTTCATCCCTGAGAATTGATTCAAGCAGTTCGCGCGTACCATTGTCGCCAACTTCAACGGCAAGCTTTATTCCTGCATTGTATGAAGCAATAGCATCAGCTTCAGAAGCCCTGTCATTGTTGTGTTGAGCTGCAACTTCAGAACCGATGGTAATTTTTTTAAGAGTACTGACAAGAGGAATCCCCTCAAGAAAAAGAATCCTTCCAATAAGTTTTTCAGCATGCTTCATTTCATCAATTGCACGCTTTTCATCCGCATTGTGCAATTTTTCGTACCCCCAGTTACTGCACATCTCAGAATGCACAATATACTGGTTGATCGCTGTAAGCTCATCAGCGAGCAAACTGTTGAGCGTGTCAATAATTTTCGGGTTTCCTTGCATAAAGTCCTCCTGATACTTACTTATGAAATAAGATGATCTGTATTCCAATTCTAAAATACAGTTTATTGTACAGAACTTTCACAGTACATTATTGGTAATGCCACAAAAAATAATGAACCTTACTGATAAACACAAGAGGTGCAGCTATCGGAGTACATCATTATCTCTATCCAAATGATAACGCCCGGAAGCAACTATCCGAACATATTTTATCCTGCACTTGAATGGCTTTGAAGAACAATATGAAAGGTGGCCTCAAGGTCGTAGCCATATTTGAAGCCTTTAAAGGTATTCTGGTGCTGTTTACCGGAGTAGCCTTATTTTCACTGATGCATCAGGATATTCAGGCAGTTGCTGAACAGCTGGTCCATCATATGCATCTTAACCCTGCGAAACACATTCCAAAAATCTTTATTGAAGCTTCCCGACATCTTGAAAATGAGCGCCTCCGTTCACTTGCTCTGTTGGCCTTCTTATACTCATCCATGCGGTTTATTGAGGCTTACGGTCTCTGGTTCGAAAAAGTATGGTCAGAATGGTTTGCACTCTTAAGCGGTGGCATCTACCTGCCCATTGAACTCTTCGAGCTCGCAAAAGGCATTTCATTGATCAAAATCATGTTCACCTCCATCAATCTCATTGTTGTGCTTTATATGGCCTTTATGCTGAAACAAAGCAAAAAAGCACCCACCACCACCAACCCGACAGGTTTTTAATGCCCACCACCAACCCGTTCAACGTTTACGCTTCCTGAAAAATGAGGTCACAACAATATTGACAAGGAAAAGCCAGTGTAATTTCAGGCTTTTATTGCATCCGTAAGCAGGCTTTTTTGTATGTTCAAAGGTGGGTTTACCTGTTTTCCCGTGACGTTTTTATCACCAGGCAAACAAAAACCCTATCGCAAAAGAGAACTCACCTACTAACAACAATCCTTACCGAAAACGTGGCAGATAAAATCACCTCACGAAAAGAAGACTACTCCCAATGGTATATTGACCTTGTACGCTCAGCAAAACTCGCAGATTATGCTGATGTCAGAGGTTGCATGGTTATACGACCAAACGGCTATGCAATATGGGAAAAAATGCAGACCGCGCTTGATCGTATGTTCAAGGAAACCGGGCACGTCAATGCCTATTTCCCACTCTTCATTCCCGAAAGCTTTATTGCAAAAGAAGCGGAACATATCGAAGGATTTGCCCCTGAATGTGCTGTTGTCACCCATGGCGGAGGTGAGGAACTCGCCGAAAAACTCTATGTCCGCCCTACTTCAGAAACCATCATCTGGTCTTCGTATAAAAAGTGGATCCAGTCTTACCGCGACCTGCCGATTCTGATCAACCAGTGGGCAAACGTCGTCCGGTGGGAAATGCGAACACGCCTCTTTTTAAGAACCACTGAATTCCTCTGGCAGGAAGGCCATACTGCTCACGAAAATCCTGAAGAGTCACAGGAAGAAGTGCTTCGCATGATTAACGTCTATAAAACTTTTGCCGAAGAGTATATGGCTATGCCTGTTATCATGGGCAGAAAAACCGACAGCGAAAAATTTGCCGGTGCAGTAGAAACCTACTGTATTGAAGCTATGATGCAGGATACCAAAGCCCTCCAGGCAGGCACATCCCATAATCTCGGACAAAATTTCGCAAAAGCATTCGACTGTCAATTCCAGACAAAAGAAGGCAAACTTGACTATGTCTGGGCAACAAGCTGGGGTGTCTCAACCAGGTTGATTGGCGCCTTGATCATGGCCCATTCTGACGACCGTGGTCTCGTTCTCCCCCCAAAACTTGCCGCACGTCAGGTCGTTATTATTCCAATTCTCCGGGGCGACAAAGCCGCCGTCATAGCACGAGCAACTTCGATTGCCGACTCCTTGAAACAAAGTGGCATACCAGCCTTTGTTGACAGCAGCGAACAGAACTCACCTGGCTGGAAATTTGCCGAGTACGAACTCCAGGGTATTCCAATCCGTATCGAACTTGGGCCCAGAGATATCGAAAACAACATCTGTATTGCAGCACGACGCGATACCCTTGAAAAAACCGAAATAACCCTCGACGAAACCCTGCCCGTAAAAATTCAGGAAATCCTGAACGCCATTCAGCAGAGCATGTTCGACAAAGCACTGCAGTTCCGTAACGACAACACCTTCGAAGTGCAGAGTTATGATGAATTCAAGGTTGCAGTTGAAAAGGGATTTGTCATCGCACATTGGGACGGCACGGCGGAAACAGAAGCGAAAATCAAGGAAGAAACAAAGGCAACCATCAGGGTGCTGCCGGAAGAAGCCGATTATAGAAACCGGTACAAAATTGATGAACCAGGCACCTGTATCTACTCAGGCAAACCTGCTTCACAAAAAGCGGTTTTTGCTAAAGCCTACTGAAAGCTGGTCGATCATATCCCCCCGTCTTCATGGAAGCAAGGGGGGAAACGATCATCAAACAAAAAAAATCAGTTTTCCTTGAAAAACTCTTTCAAACCCTCATCAGTTGGCTTCATGGTCTTATCACCCTTGTTCCAGTTTGCAGGGCAAACCTCACCATACTGCTCAGTAAACTGAAGGGCATCAACAAGTCTCAGCACTTCATCCACATTGCGACCCAAAGGCAGATCATTCACAACCTGATGGCGCACAACACCCTCTTTATCAATAAGGAACAAACCCCTCAAAGCAATTCCCGCACCTTCAAGAAGCACGTCATAATCAGCTGAAACCGACTTGTTAATATCAGAAAGAAGCGTATAAGTCACGCCCTCTATACCACCACGGTTTCTCGGAGTGGTCAGCCATGCATAATGCGAAAATTTAGAATCCACCGAACAGCCAAGAAGCTCAACATTCCTTTTCTGAAACTCCTCTAGCTTGTCCTGAAACGCATGCAGTTCTGTAGGACACACAAAAGTAAAATCAAGCGGATAGAAAAACAGCACTACATACTTCCCCTTAAAATCAGACAGCTTCACTGAATCAACAAACTGTGATCCTTTAACAACTGCTGCCACATCAAAATCCGGTGCTTTCTGACCAACTAGAACACTCATTGTAATTCTCCCTTATAAAATTGAGTTTGAAAAATGCGGATAAATAAGATTAATTTTATCCAATATAACAGATTCCATAAATTCTCACAACAAAATAGTCACCTTCAAATAAAGGTTTAAAGCAGATTAACCCGTTTTTTGTCCCGTTGAGGCTTCATCTTTCAACTCAACATCACTGCATTGGCTGCCGGACAATGGTTTTCCAATTTGATGGCGCAGCTTTACGAATATCACTCAAATATATTTCATGGTGCTTCCCTCTGCGCTGGCCAATGGTATCAATAAACTGATGTACCTTTTCGATCGTAGGGCCCTCTTCAGAAAATGGCCCAATGTGCATAATCTGTGCGCACCTTCCTTCCGATAAGCATTCAAAGCGCACCTTTGAAAGAGCCGTCGGATTCTTCTTCTTTTTCACCTCAATGATAGCACTCTCAACAATTTCCCGAGTTACAAACAAAGGCTGCATTATCATCACTGTCCATTTCCAGTTCGACTTATCTTCAGGCGTAAACTTCGTCATATCGTCAGCCCACCACAACCCTTCCAAAGGCATGACTCCATAGTCAATTGCCAAAGGTCCCCTCTTGATCATGAACTTCACCGTATAGGCAACAGCAAACAATGCCCCTATGGCATCGGAGAATGCCTGCGAGGTATTAGGATCACCCTCACCATCCACAATCAAAAAATTCATAGACGGAACATCCACCACAACAACCTCTTTTGAAGAAGCCTGATATAAATGCTTCAACTCCTTCTTAAAATTAATAACCTCCATAGGATGACTCCGGTAACAGCTGACTGCAAGCCCGTTATAAAGTTTCTTTTGAAAGAAAATAACGAATAACTTACGTCATTAAAACAAACCAAACCCAAGGGGTTACAACTTTTTCTCCTGCCATGCATCAAAAGCTTTTTCACGTTTAAGACCAAAATTTTGGCACTTAATATGTATCTTATTGCGTTGAAGCCTGTTACCACCACAAGGAACCATCATGCAATCCTACTTTAACTTTCAGAAACACGGCACCAGTTATCGTCAGGAAACACTTGCCGGCATTACTACGTTTTTCACCCTCTCCTATATCATCATTGTCAATCCGGCCATTCTTGCGGCAGCGGGCATTCCCAAAGACGCTTCCATGACGGCCACCATTCTCACGTCAATTTTCGGCACCCTTTTGATGGGGGTTTACGCAAAACGCCCCTTTGCCGTAGCCCCATACATGGGCGAAAATGCCTTTATTGCCTATACCGTTGTGCACACACTCGGCTATTCATGGCAAACTGCTTTGGCTGCCATCTTTATCAGCGGGGTACTTTTTACCCTCATCACCCTTGGCGGCCTGCGTCAATGGCTTTCCACCGCTATTCCCGGTACGCTTAAACACAGTTTTTCAGTCGGTATCGGGCTCTTCCTGGCGTTTATCGGGCTCAACAACATGGGGCTCATCACTCTCGGGGTTCCAGGGGCACCCGTACAGCTGGCCAATATCGCCAAACTCCCGGTTCTTTTGAGTCTTGTAGGATTGCTCATTACCGCAGTCCTGCTTATCCAGCGAGTTACCGGTGCTATTCTTGCGGGTATCGCCGTTACTACTGCGGCTTTTCTTCTCACAGGCCTTATCCCTGTTCCGTCAGCAGTTTTCAGTATGCCCCCATCGATTGAACCGATCTTCATGAAAATCAACGTTCAGGGAGCCATGACCTGGGGATTTGCAGGTGTTATCACCAGTGTTCTGATCATGGATTTTGTTGATACCATGGGGACCCTGTTTGGCTTATCTTCACGAGCAAACCTGCTCGACGAAAACGACAACCTGCCGGAAATTGAAAAGCCAATGCTGGTTGATGCACTTTCCACCATCGCCGCATCACTTTTCGGAACCACAACAGCAGGTGTTTATATTGAATCAGCAGCAGGTATCGAACAAGGGGGTAAAACAGGCTTTACGGCACTTGTTGTTGCCGCTCTTTTTGCTCTGGCCCTGTTTTTCGCACCGATTCTTACCATTGTTCCGGCGTATGCCTACGGCCCGGCACTGGTTGTTGTCGGCATGTTCATGATGCAGTCAGTAACAAAATTCAATTTCGACGACTACAGCGAGCTTCTCCCGGCATTTCTGACAATTGTTCTTATGATATTCACCTTCAACATCGGGGTAGGTATCACTGCAGGATTTATTGCTTATGTTATCTTGAAACTCTTCACAGGACGGGCAAGAGAAGTACGAGCCGGAATGTGGATACTTGCCTTACTTTCGTTTACCTTTTATCTTTTCTATCCCTACCATTAAACTGTGAAAAGGATGCTCACCGCAAAACTGCGAATAGCCCAAATAGATTGCACACTTGCCAATTTCGATGAAAATCTCGCGCACCACTGCACCCTCATCGAACAGGCCATACGTGACGGTGCCGATGCCATAGCATTCCCGGAACTCTCCCTGACGGGCTATAATGTGCAGGATGCAGCCCAAGATATTGCCATGCATATCGAAGATCCCAGGCTTGAACCCTTGCGTGAACTCAGCCGGAATATCTGCATTATCTGTGGCGGTATTGAGCTCAGCGACGATTACGGCGTCTATAACTCTGCGTTTATGTTTGAGGAGGGAGTGGGAAAAAGTGTCCACCGCAAAATCTACCTTCCAACCTACGGCATGTTTGAAGAGTTGCGATATTTTTCTGCAGGTCAGCAAATCAAGGCAATAAATTCAAAAAAGCTTGGTCGAATCGGGGTCGCAATCTGTGAGGATTTCTGGCATGTCTCAGTACCCTACCTGCTGGCTCATCAGGGCGCAAAGTTGCTCTTTGTCCTCATGTCAAGTCCTCTGCGCATGTCTCCCGGAACAGGAAACCCTGCAATTGTAACCCAGTGGCAGACAATTGCCACCACCTATGCATTTTTATTCAGCAGTTATGTCGCCTGTGTAAACCGTGTGGGTAATGAGGACAGCTTCACCTACTGGGGCAACTCATCACTGACTGGGCCTGAAGGCACCCTTCTTTCCGCCGCCCCCCTGTTCAAACCGCATAGTATGGATGCCAGCATCGATTTTGCCGATGTCAAACGCGCCCGCCTGCATTCGTCTCATTTTCTTGACGAAGATCTCCGTCTTATCGGTGCAGAACTGAACGACATCATCACCGGGTGCCGCCCATAATGCCCTGTGGCGGCGCTACTGCTCCATTGAAAACCCTGGAGGGGTTAAGCTCTTACGGTATGTTTCCGGCAGTCGTTTCATAGCTGCCAAGGCGTCTTCCTCGCTCTCAAAGAGCCCGAAAACGGCTGAACCGCTGCCTGATAGAGAGGCAAAAACACATCCAGCTTCAAGAAGCGTGGATTTCACAAGCTTCACAGCTGGAAAGTGATCAAAAACAGCAGGCTCAAAGTCATTCTCAAACACAGGAAACACCTCTTTTTTCCCCGATAAACAAAGGTCTGAAGCACACTGTTTCAAATCAGGAAGCTCACGATCAAAACGCGGGTAAAAGTTTTTGTATGCCCATACCGTTGAAATATGTTCTTCAGGAAAAACCGTTACCACAAAGTACGGCAGGGTAAACCCTAAATCATCAAGATCATCACCAATACCTTTTGCATAAGCTAAGCCCTTTATTTCCAGGAAATAAGGTACATCTGCGCCAAGCGCTACAGCAAGGGTATGCAGATCAGCTGATGAGGCATTGACCTTCCAGAGTTCATTCAGGACCCTCAACACTGTAGCCGCATCGCTGCTTCCTCCTCCAAGCCCGGCACCAAAAGGCACCTGTTTATGCAGCCTCATCGTCACGCCACTCTTGATCCCGGCAAACTGCTGCAGGGATTTAGCCGCCCTGATGCAAAGGTTATTGTCATCAACCGGGAGCGTTACATTGGAACAACTCATCGAAATAACTTCGGATTCGGAGAACTCAATGACATCATACCAGTTGATCGGTGCAAAAATAGTCTCAAGCGTATGGTACCCGTCTTCACGCTTACCGGTGATTAAAAGGCCAAGATTGATTTTTGCAAAGGATTTTACAGACAACGGAGGCATAGCAAGCAATTATATTTTAGAGAAATAAATTCGGCATACCATCAGCAGGGATATGGAGCAACTTGATGACCCAAAGGAAACCAACGAGCAAACGAAAGATCCCTCTTTATCTTGATTTTTACAAGTGAATTACCATTGCTGTTGAAGGCAAAATCAAGCCCGTAGGGGAACATGAGAACCTTGGCCTGTATCTTGCTGAAAAACCAATAACACCAGCAGAAGAGGGAACCAAAGCGGAAAATCCTGGATCCGATAATTGTCATAAAAGCTAAGCGGGAACTTGAGATAAAGAACGGGTGATATGACTTTACGCCCGATATCGGAAATATTCTATTTTTACGAGTTAAGAGTGTATAGATCTTTGCGATGAGATACGAAAACAGAAAACGCCTGAATGCGCAGTATTCTGCAATGTATTTGAAGTTTCTTTGCAAAAGAAGGAAATACAAGAACACGTGCTATCGTCATTCGCATAGAGGAGTTCATGACCGTAGTAAGCGCTTAACAGAAAGTAATTCCGTATTCAATTCCGAAACAATCAAGTACTTGGTTTACATCTTCTTCAAGGGTTTGGGTATTTCTCATCGGTCGCAGTTGTTCTTCATTTGGTTTAATCCCGGGAACGCTGAGCCCCAGCTCGGCACAACACTGTGCCTTTATGGAAATTATGTACTGGTGACTGGGTAGTGAAATAGAATGCCGAGCTCGGGCTCGGCATTCCCTGATAAGTTTTTTCACGCATACCGTTGCACCACCTCTGGCCTGACCCGCCATTCACCGGAAAGCATCTTCTGCATTAACCCACGTTTTCTGGGATTTATATTTTTCAAATAATTGCTTTCTTCACGAAAAAGTTCATCGTGTGTAGTGATGATATTTTCAATTGCGGAACTGTCTTTGGCTTCTTGAAGCGCGAGGGTATTCCGCATACCGTGGCACCACCTCTGGCCTCACCCGCCATTCACCGGAAAGCATCTTCTGCATTAACCCTCGTTTTCTGGGATTTATATTTTTCAAATAATTGCTTTCTTCACGAAAAAGTTCATCGTGTGTAGTGATGATATTTTCAATTGCGGAGCTGTCTTTGGCTTCTTGAAGCGCGAGGATATTCACTAAAATTGACTGATTGGGAATACTGCGTGACATCCCTTTTAATTCTGCTAAATAACGGTGTGCCGATGCGGCTTTTTTAAGCACAGAAACTGTTTCCAGTTCAATCGCAAGAGGTAAAGAGGGTATGCTATAGGATATGGCTGGTTATATGTGTAAAGAAAACGGGAGTTTTTTATACTTGAGTACATTAACGTGTATAGGACTTGACCTTTTTCTATACATGCCGTTTTGCTCCTTTGCTTTTGCGTTCACTTTCGGTGATGAGCATGGCAAGATTGAGAAAAGCCCGGAAGTCGAGAATGTCAAGTTGATGACTTCCCTCATAAAACCTTGTAACCGTTCTGATGAAACTCTTTCTCGTTGCTTGCAAGATAATTTTCAATAGTACGAATGGTAACTTCAAAAAAAAAAAGCAGTTAGTTCAAATGCCTCTAATTCCATTTCTAATACAATAATGAATTCATAATCCAAGACCAAGCAACGATGGAATGGACTCTTGGTGTATCATGTTCCATCATCCTTAACGAAACCTCCAAGTGGTCTTCAAGAGCATCCAAGCTGTCAAAGACCACA
>JAPLFE010000069.1 GCA_026390855.1 Chlorobiales bacterium
CATAAAAAGAGAGATAAATCCGCAGGAGTTGTGTCTTGGCTTTATAGATAAAAAGTGTAAAAAGAAACGCACGGAATATAGCCGAGCTTAAGGAGAATCAGCAAAAAAAACATTCATTTTGATCCTGAAAAAAAAGAAGGCAATACTTGCCTCTGGCAATCGAGTGAAACCCCTAAGAAGTTCTACAAAAAGGTATTGAGATTCATGAAAAAAGTTGCAAATTGTAGCTTCCTGTTGTCGTCAGGGTTGTTCCTTCTTATACATTTGCCGGTAACATTTTTTTCTTGAGTCAAGAAAAACAGTGAAAAAAAAAGCAATGAAAAAATCCTTTAAAGTAACATGGTTGGCCAGATCTGTATCGGTTCTGGGAGGCCTTGGCATTTTGTTGCAGGCGCCAAATGCGTTTGCAAGCGAGGCCGATTTGTTATTGCCTGATTTACACTCAGTGACATTCCTTGGAGGAATACCAGGGAGTACACTTCTTCTATGGGGTCTTGTAGTTTGCCTGTTCGGTATGGTCTTTGGTATCATACAGTACATCGGTATTCGCAAGCTTCCTGTTCACAGCGCCATGCGTGAGATCAGCGAACTGATCTATGCAACCTGCAAAACCTATCTGATAACACAGGGTAAATTTATCCTTGTCCTCTGGGTTCTTATCGGCGCAATTATTGTTGCCTATTTCGGTTGGCTTCGACACCTTCCAGCGATTAAGGTTATTTTCATTCTTGTAGCCAGCCTCATCGGTATTCTCGGAAGTTATATCGTTGCCTGGTTCGGCATGAGAATCAACACTTTTGCCAACTCAAGGACAGCATTCGCAAGCCTTGGTGGGAAACCGTTTCCAACCTATGCTATTCCCCTTAGAGCTGGTATGAGTATCGGTATGCTGCTCATCAGCATCGAGCTTTTTGTAATGCTCTGTATTCTTCTCTTCGTACCTCGCGACTTTGCAGGCCCATGTTTTATCGGCTTTGCCATCGGCGAATCTCTCGGTGCATCAGTACTTCGTATTGCTGGTGGTATCTTTACCAAGATTGCTGACATCGGTTCCGACCTCATGAAGATCGTTTTCAAAATCAAGGAAGACGACGCGCGTAACCCTGGTGTTATTGCCGACTGCGCTGGTGACAATGCTGGTGACTCAGTTGGTCCTACTGCTGATGGTTTTGAAACTTACGGCGTTACCGGTGTAGCCCTGATCTCCTTCATCCTTCTTGCCATCAAAGCACCAGAAGTGCAGATCATGTTGCTTGTCTGGATCTTCGCCATGCGTCTTGTGATGATTCTTGCCAGCGCCTTCTCCTACTGGGCCAATGCTGCCTTTGCCAAGATGAAGTACAGCAATGCTGATGAGATGAACTTCGAAAAGCCTCTTATCACTCTTGTCTGGCTTACCTCGATTGTCTCAATCATCCTTACCTACATTGCATCTTACTACCTTATCAGCACACTCGGCGATGGCACCATGTGGTGGAAGCTTGCTTCGATCATCACCTGCGGTACGATTGCCGGTGCACTTATTCCTGAACTGGTGAACCGCTTTACCTCTACAGAGTGCGCCCATGTTCGTAACGTCGTACAATGCTCCAAAGAGGGAGGCGCAGCCCTGAATATTCTTGCAGGTCTTGTTGCCGGTAATTTCAGCGCCTACTGGATGGGTCTTGCCATTGTCAGTTTGATGGGAGCCGCCTATGGTCTCAGTACTCTTGGCATAGCTACTCTCGGTTTGACTCCTGAGCTGATTGCTTCGCAAGGGCTTCTTACTGTCGGTCTTTCTAAAGTGATCATGCTCGCACCTTCAGTTTTTGCTTTCGGTCTTGTTGCTTTCGGATTTCTCAGTATGGGTCCGGTTACCATTGCTGTAGATTCCTACGGTCCGGTTACTGACAATGCACAGTCTGTTTACGAACTCTCACTTATCGAGACAATTCCGAATATCAAGAGCGAGATTCAAAGCGAGTTTGGTTTTCAGCCTGACTTTAACAATGCTAAAAGATACCTGGAAGCCAACGATGGCGCAGGCAATACCTTCAAGGCAACTGCAAAACCGGTGCTTATCGGTACCGCAGTGGTTGGATCGACGACGATGATCTTCTCGATCATTATGATCCTGACTAACGGCCTTGCTGATACCGCAGCCATTGCAAAGCTCTCAATCCTTTCACCTCCGTTCCTTCTTGGCCTCATGATGGGTGGTGCAATCATCTACTGGTTCACCGGTGCCTCAATGAACGCCGTCACCACCGGAGCCTACTATGCAGTGGAATTCATCAAGAATAATATCAACCTTGATAGTTCCGTTGAAAAAGCCTCTATCGAGGATAGCAAGAAGGTTGTTGAAATCTGTACCAAGTTTGCACAGAAAGGTATGATCAACCTCTTTCTTACCGTATTCTTTACGACGCTGGCTTTTGCCTGTCTCGATTCATTCTTCTTCATTGGCTACTTGATCTCAATTGCGCTTTTCGGTCTCTACCAAGCCATCTTTATGGCCAATGCCGGTGGTGCCTGGGATAACGCCAAGAAGATTGTTGAAACCGAACTCAATGCAAAGGGCACTCCGCTTCATGATGCCTCAATTGTAGGCGATACAGTAGGTGATCCTTTCAAAGATACCTCTTCGGTTGCTTTGAACCCGATCATCAAGTTTACCACTCTCTTTGGACTTCTTGCCATCGAGTTGGCTATCGAACTTCCTGGTCAGCTTGCGCTTACTCTGGCAGCAGTTTTCTTTTTGTTATCGCTTGTTTTTGTACACCGTTCCTTCTTCTCTATGAGGATTAAGGTGGACGAACACTAATTTGTAGAAATTATTAAATTCAAAAAAGAGCCGCAGCAATGCGGCTCTTTTTTTTTAGCTCGCCCAGCATGGGCGCAATCTTGGAGAAGTCCTACCGTAAGTTGACCACAGCGATCGTAGTGAAGCGCAACTCAACTGCATTTGAAAAACTTCCGCACCGAGTCCGGGAAATTTAAGTGGTCAGGTTTTTTGAGCTCTCCTATCGTGATGTATGAGGGAAGCGCAACAACAACAAATCCCGATTTAAGCCGAGTGTGAAGTTTTAAAGTTGAGATTGAAATTTAATTTTTGGTGTGGGTGGGTGGTTTTGCATTTCTTGTAGTAAACTTTGAGTTTACGTTAGGGTACTTCATTTTTTGGAGTTACCTTCTTTTTTATTATCGTATTATATGTGAACTTCACGATCAACATGTTTGTACCCCCTCACATTTGATTAGCTCAACGTCATAAGAGGTATCCCGGTTAAATGAGCTAAATCGCTTGTTGTTCATACTTGTTCTAAAATGATTTGTTAACACTTGTTATCCGAGATAATTATGAAAAATACTTTTGTAGCTTTAGGCTTATTTGTGTCAGTTTTTTTTACGGGCATAAAGGATTGTGATGCTAAACTTTATGTCCAAGTTCGTAACCATTCAAAGTATGATGCTGTTACATCAAAATGTATACCATCGAAGCATGGGTGGGGTGAAATAATACGTATTGTCAGCAGTAATTCGTTAAATAAAAATGATTCTTCAAAAAATATTATAAACAGAGAGGTAAGTTTAAATATCAATGAAGGATCTGATCTTGTATTTCTTTCTGTGACGCCCAAAGGCCGAAATGAACTTGCTGGGAGCAAGCTTGTTAAAGTTAATAAAATGATTATCAGTAAGGGTGTTGCAAAGTATAATTTAGGTGTAAATTCTGAAATTGAAATTCCTGAGCAGATCGCAAAAGTTGAAGAAGATAGCCAGAACAGAATTAAAATATCGATTAAGTTCGGTCATCCTGAAAAAGGCTGATTCTGTTATGAGATAGCCTTCGATGGAATGGCTCAAGCTGTCGGCTGTGAATTTTAAAGCTTTTTTGTCTTTAGCCTAAGCGAATTGCTGACCACGGAAACACTGCTTCCAGCCATTGCAAGTCCAGAAAAGACGGGGTTAAGAAAGATTCCCCAGAATGGGTAGAGTGCTCCGGCAGCAAGCGGGATACCGATGATGTTGTAGATAAAAGCCCAGAAAAGATTCTGGCGGATGACCTTCATCGTGGAGCGAGAAAGGGTGATTGCCTGTGTAATTTTGTTGATATCGCCTTTAAGCAGGGTAATACCGGCAGACTCTATTGCTACATCAGTTCCTGTAGCCATTGCAATACCAACATCTGCCTGAGCTAGAGCTGGGGCATCGTTGATACCGTCTCCTGCCATTGCAACTTTGTTTCCGTTTGCCTGAAGTTCCTTGATTTTGTTTGCTTTTTCCTGAGGCAGCACTTCTGAGATTACTTCGTCGATACCGATTTGCTTTGCCATAAAGTTTGCTGCCAGGTGGTTGTCGCCTGTAAGCATGATGACTTTAAGCCCTTTGTGGTGAAGCTCATCAACAGCAATCTTCGCGCCTTCTTTTATGGTGTCGCTCAAGGCAATCAATCCTGCACATATTCCGTTTTTCTCAATTATGACAACGGTTTTTCCTTCTTCCTGCAGTTTTTGAATTTCAGGAAGAGCTCTTTCGATCTCTAAGGGTTTGCGTACCCTGACCCTAAGAGTATCGATCAAAGCCGATACGCCTATACCTTCGAGACCTTCAAAAGCTTTGATGTCGTTTAAAGGAATCTGTTTTTTTTTTGCTGCCTCAACAATCGCATGAGCAAGAGGATGTTCAGAACGGTTTTCCACGCTGGCAGCCAGCTGAAGAAGGGAAGTGATGCTTGTTTCAGGATCAAGTGTTACGATATCGGTGACCTCGGGGGTTCCTCTAGTAAGCGTCCCTGTTTTATCGAACACAACAGTGTCGACAGTGCTGAGTTTTTCAAGACTTTCGGCATTACGGATAAGGATTCCGTATTCCGCTCCTTTGCCTATGCCGACAATGATGGCTGTAGGTGTTGCCAAGCCTAGTGCACAGGGGCAGGCGATAACGAGAATGCCTATAAGACTCGATATGGCGAAGGCAAGGGCAACAGAAAATCCGAGAAGTAACGAACCGACTGTCAACCAGATAATAAAAGTGGTCGCGGCAAGGATAAGCACTACAGGCACAAAAACTCCGGCAATTTTATCGGCAATATTCTGTATTGGTGCTTTAGACCCTTGGGCATCTTCGACCATCCCTATGATACGGGCAAGCAGTGTGTCGGTTCCGACCTTTAAAACTGTGAAAGTAAAAGATCCCTGTTTGTTGATGGTGCCTCCAATCACATTGTCACCGATCCCTTTATCGACAGGTATCGACTCGCCGGTTACCATGGATTCGTCAATAGAAGAATATCCTTCTGTAATTATGCCGTCAACCGGGAGTTTTTCACCGGGTTTGACGATTATAGAATCGCCTGTTTTAACCTGTTCAACTGGAATCTCTATTTCTTTTCCGTCTCTTACGACCCGAGCTGATTTTGCCTGCAGTCCAATCAGCTTTTCTATAGCTTCACCTGTTTTCAGCTTAGAACGAGTTTCAAGATATTTTCCCAGCAGAACGAAGCCGATTACAACGATCGTGACATCGAAGTAAGTATAGTCGGGTATCTGGAGGAGTTTCCTTACAGAGGGAATCAGCGTAATGACAACGCTGTAGAGATATGCGGTCAGTGTTCCTATACCGATCAGCGTGTCCATACTCGCTGCACCGCTTGTAAGATACATGGTGATGCCATGCAGGAATGGTGCGCCAATACGGAAAACCATATAGGTAGCTATGGCCATGAAGATAATATTGAGCAACTCCATGGGAATCGGAAGATTTGGAATAAAGGAGAAAAACCTTGAACTGGTATCCCACATCATAAGGATAAACGCAAGGAGAGCTATCGGAAGCGCAAACTGTACCTTAGCCAGTTGCTCAAAAAGCTCTTGTTGTTTTTCCTCCTTCAAACGGAGAGCATTGGATGCGGACGCATTCTGTTTAAGGTTGCAGCCTTCTTCTGATTGTTCGGTAGCGAAGGTATATCCGTATTTGCTGATGACATCATTGATGAATTTGAGCGACAGTACATTGTTGTCGAATTCGAGTTTTGCTTTTTCATTGGCAAGATTAACATTGATCTCTTTAATACCTTCAACCTTGGATAGCTTTTTGGTAATGATGGCTGCACAGCTTGCACAATGCATTCCTTTGACGGAGTAAGTTCTTGTTGTCATAGGTGGGTATTGGTATCGGGAATATTATACCACTCTTTGCGCCACATCATAAGCTTGTCAAGGTCTTTTTGGAGACCAAGTTCAACCTTGTCAGCATTGTCAAGTACTTCGCTCCTGTTTGATTTTAGCCGGATTTCTCTGACCATCTTAATCCCGTTTTCATGATGGGCAATAAGAGCGTTAAGAAAACGCAGGTCGAATGTTTTATTATAACGGCCAAGATGAGGTGGCTGAGGTGCCTGAACGGGTTTTATGTCATCATACCACTCCTTTTTCCATTGATATAATTCCGCTATGGCCAATGGCTCGGTTTTCAATATTTCTGCAATAAGCTTTTTGATTTCCTGTTTTTCGCTGATGCCAGCTTGTTCGGCAAGGCGAATAGCTTCCTGGTCATGGGAGATCATGCCCTCCAGGTAGCGCAGGTCAACCCATTTATCTGGCTGTCCTAGATCCATTGTGTTTTTGTCATACATCGACATGGTGTACTGAGGAGTAAACCAGTAGCCGACACCGATGCCGACTATTGCCGAAATAATTGCCAGTGCAACAGCAAGAGATATGGAAATTTTCTGCATATGTTTGATGAGGTTATAGAAAAAATTATTTCACGTTTATTACTCCGCTTGTTACGCCCATAGCGCAGGTTATTTTATAAGAACCCGATTGTTTGGGGGTAAATTCCATAACGACTTTTTTACCTTTGATAAGGGGCTCAGGTTTATCCCATAATCCCGGAACCATAATAGTATTCATACATCCCGAAGCAGTGTCCAGAGGATTGACTTCAAGTCGAACTTTCTCACCTGTTTTTACGGTAAAAGTATTTGGCGCAATTTTTTTTGTATTCGAATACAATATTGTAAAGGTTTTCACACTATTATTTTGTGGTGCCACTGCTTTTGAAACGTTTATTTGTGAGCTTTGGTCAGTTGCGAACGACGTTGCTGGCGCGATAATGGTTACGAGTGCTATAATGATGAGAGTGGTTTTATTCATTGTGCTGATTTTTGTGATTGATCGTGTTTACATACATCAATAACTATCATCATTTTTCATGCCAGACCATGAAAGCCTTTTACGACGTTCATTTTGAGAGTTATTGATCGAAGTGCTAAAGAGAATATTCTACACATGCGAAACATATTCTTCAAAGAAAATTATACTAAACTAATAATTCGGGAATCAGCTTAATGTTATTTGAAGTAAATGGTGCGTTTTATTTGAAACCAATGGCCGTTATAAGATGCTGTGAGGAGTGCTGTTTTTGTGAGTGATGAAAGAACAATACAAACATTTTACTAGAGAGAAAAATGAAAAGGTTATTGATTGTTGTTGTGGGTTTGCTTGTGTTCAATTCATCTGCACGTGCAGATGATAGGGGTATGATGCAAGGTCAAATGCAACATAAAGGAATGAAAATGGATCAGCAAGGCAGTATGCCTCCAATGTGTCCGATGATGGGTGATCACACGATGCCTATGAAAAACTCGATGAAGGATATGATGCAGTCCATGATTGATATGATGAAAATGCAGCAGAAGATGATGAAGGGCGTGAAACCAGCGGAGAAAAGATCAATGATGATTCAGATGGATAAAAAGATTGATCAGATGGAAAAAATGATGACTGATATGCCGTGTATGCAGAATCAGAATTCTTCATCTGGTCACGACCATGATTCTATGGAAAAATAGCTCAATGATTAGTTTGTATTGTTACCAATAAAAGAGAGCGTTTTGTAATTCAAGAAGCCCGGGCATAAAACCTGGGCTCCTTTTTATCGATATTTTCTTTCATCATTCTGATGAAGTTCAGTAGTGCGTGAATTTCAGTGTTTCATGCCCGAATGGTGCAGCCGACCCTTTTTCAAATCCCGTGTTTTCATCAAGACAAAAATGATTGGGGTCATAATGAGTACATGCACTGCTGAGGAGATCATCCCTCCTATCATTGGAGCAGCAATAGGTTTCATGACATCTGCTCCGGTTCCCGACGACCACATTATCGGTATCAGACCCAGGAGAGCAACTGAAACGGTCATGAGTTTTGGACGCAGGCGGAGCACAGCTCCTTCAAAGGCAGCATCGTAGATATCCTTTTCGGTGCAGACTCCATTAATGAGTTTTTTGTCCAAAGCCTCATGCAGATAGATGACCATTACCACACCTGTTTCCACAGCAATTCCGTACAAGGCAATAAACCCGACCCAGACAGCAACTGACAGGTTATAACCAAGGGCCGAAACCAGATAGACCCCGCCCACGAGAGCGAAAGGTACTGAGAGCATGACCATTGAGGCCTCCAGAGCCGAATGGAAGGTGAAAAAGAGCAGAATAAATATGATTACCATGCCAAGTGGGATCAGTACCTGCAGACGAGCCTTGGCACGAATCTGGTTTTCCCACTGTCCTGACCAGGCAACATAATAACCGGAAGGCAGTTTGAGCTTTTGTTCCAGTATCTGTTTGGCTTCGGTCACAAAGCTTCCCATATCACGGCCACGGACGTTAAGATAGACCAGCGACCGCAGCAGTCCACCCTCGCTGTTGATCTCAGGCGCACCGGTGGATATTTTTAGTTTTGTCACAAGCGAAAGGGGAATCTGGCTGCCCTCCATACCGCCCACCAGAATACGCCGGATGGAGTCAATGTTATCACGGTAGTCGCGCAGGTAGCGGATGCGGATCGGAAAGCGGTTGCGCCCTTCAACCGTGGTCGAAAGCATCTCGCCTCCGAGTGCAGTTTCAATCACATCCTGAATGTCTCCCACACTAACCCCGTATCGGGCTGCTGCCTGTCGGTCAATATCGATGTCTAGGTAGTTGCCTCCGGTAACCCGTTCTGCCACCACGTCAGCTGCCCCGTTGATTGGTTTGAGAATTGTTTCAGCCTGAATGGCAAGATCTTTGAGCACATTCAGGTCATTGCCGAAAATCTTCACCCCAAGGTCAGTGCGCACACCGGTCGAGAGCATGTTGATGCGATTGATGATTGGCTGAGTCCATCCGTTGCGCACCCCAGTCTGCTGCAGCTTTGAGTCCAGTTCTGCAACAATGTCAGCCTTCGTCATTCCTTTACGCCACTCTGCTTTCGGCTTCAGGATGATGATACTTTCAAACATCGATACCGGAGCCGGATCAGTCGAGGTTTCAGCCCGACCCACTTTACCGAGCACATGCTCAACCTCCGGCACGCTTTTAATGATGGTGTCCTGCACCTGGATAATCCGTTTTGCCTCTGTGATGGAGACGTTCGGCAGAGTCACCGGCATATAGAGCAGCGAACCTTCATCAAGTGGCGGCATAAACTCCGAACCGAGATTCATGAACAAGGGCACTGCAATGGCGAGAGCCAGCAGGTTAAGCACTATCGTAGTCTTCTTCCAGACCAGTACCCAGCGAATAACCGGCGAATAAAGTTTTATGAAAAATGTCGATACTGGATTTGAGCTTTCCGGGGGCATCTTGCCACGCATGAAAAAGTACATCAGTACCGGTACCAGCGTTATGGCAATAATCGCCGACCCCATCATCGAAAATGTCTTGGTAAAAGCCAGCGGGTGAAACAGTTTACCCTCCTGTCCCTCCAGCATGAAGACCGGCACAAAAGAGAGCACGATAATCGCCAGAGAGAAAAATATCGCCCTGCCAACCTGCTTGGCGGATGTAATGATTACCTCCAGCCGTTTTGTTGCTCTTTCCTCAGGCGTCATCTCTGAAAGGTGGCGGTAACAGTTTTCCACCATAATAACCCCTGCATCAACCAGCACTCCAATAGCAATGGCTATACCACCAAGCGACATAATATTGGAGGTAACTCCCATAAGCTTCATGGTGATAAAAGCAATCAGCACGGAGATCGGTAACGTCAGTACAATGACCAGCGCACTTGGAAAGTGGAGCAGAAAAATAAGAATCACCAGAGATACTACAATTGATTCTTCAAGCAGGTTCTCCTTCAGGGTATCCACCGCCCTCGATATCAAGTCAGAGCGGTCATAGGCTACCTTGATCTTTACCCCCGGGGGCAACCCCTTCTCGAGTTCCGTTATTTTTGTTTTTACCCGGTCAATGACCTCTTTAGCATTTTCCCCGTACCGCATGACTACGATACCTCCAACCCGTTCTCCCTCACCGTTCATCTCCAGCAGCCCGCGCCGTATGGCTCCGCCAATCTGAACGGTACCAAGATTTTTCAGGTAAACAGGGGTTCCGCGCATATCTGCTTCGACCACGATGTTTTCCAGGTCAGCTTTCGATTTCACATAGCCGCTTCCCCGAATCAGATATTCAGCATCAGCCTGTTCGATCAGCCTGCCCCCCACATCCTTGTTTGAAGCCTTTACAGCATCCATCACCTTGCCGACCTTGATGCCGTAGGCAAAGAGCTTGTTCGGGTCGAGATCAATTTGATATTCTCGGACAAATCCGCCGATTGAGGCCACCTCGGCCACTCCCTGTACGGTGTTGAGCTGGTAGCGCACAAACCAGTCCTGCAGGGTTCTGAGCTGCTCCAGGTCATATCCCTTCCCCTCAATGGTGTACCAGAACACATGCCCTACACCGGTCCCATCCGGTCCAAGCGTTGGAACCACCCCCGAAGGTAGCAGAGACGCTGCATAGTTCAGCCGCTCAAGTACACGAGTTCGTGCCCAGTAAATGTCAGCCTTGTCCTCGAAAATCACATAGATCATGGAGAAGCCGAAGGCGCTCGATGCTCTAACGGCGCGGACCTGTGGCAGTCCCTGCAGGTTTACAGCAAGGGGGTAAGTGACCTGATCTTCGACCACTTGCGGCGAACGGCCCGGATAGTCGGTAAAAACAATCACCTGATTGTCCGACAGATCGGGTATCGCATCAACCGGGGTGTTATAGACCGACCATCCCCCCCATGCAATGACAAGGGCGAAAAACATCAGCACAATAATCCGGTTCCGGGCGGAATACTCTATGATCTTTTCTATCATTTCAGTTGGGATTCAGAGTCAATAAGGTATCCGCCCGATACTGCCACTTTGTCGCCAGACTGGAGTCCTGATAAAATTTGAACTTTGTCGCCAGACTGCTGCCCGACCTGTACCGTCCGCGATTCAAACATGCCGGGTGAGATTTCCACCCACACAACCTGACGCTTGCCGGTATTCATGACAGCGGTGACCGGCACAACAAGAGAAGGGGAGAGCGGCACCCTGATAATGGCATTGACAAACATCTCAGGTTTCAGCTTTAGCCCCGGGTTAGCCAGCTCAATACGCGCCTTTACTGTTCTGGTTTTTGGATCAAGAAAAGGATAGACAAATGCTATCCGGCCTATTAAAGGTTTATCGGGAACCGATTGAGATCGTATTTCCACTTGCTGACCAAGATGAATATTCGAAACTTCATTCTCATAGACCTCCACTTCAATCCATACACTCGATAGGTCAGCGATGGTATAGAGCGCCTCTCCGATGTTGACATATTGTCCCTGCTGTACCATTTTTTCAATCACAACGCCTGAAAAAGGCGAATAGATCGGGATTTTGATATTCGGTTTTCCACTTTTCTCAAGGTCAGCAATCTGACTCTCCTTGACCCCGAAAAGGAGCAGCCGCTGTCTGGCCGATCCAACCAGCCCTTCGCCATTCTGGGAGATAGAGGCTATCGGTGAATTCTTCAGCTGTTCACGACTTTTCAGGGCGAGCAGGTACTCCTGCTGGGTGGCAACAAGATCAGGGGAGTAGATCTCAGCCACAGGCTTCTCTTTGCTGACGAAGGCTCCAATACTGTTGACATTCAGCTTCTCCAGACGGCCGGCAATCCATGCAGTGACTTTGGCTTGCCGTGACTGATTGTACTGCACAATGCCGACAGCGTTGATCTCCTTGTTCAGGGTTTCCTTTGTTGCTTCTGCCGTAGCGACATTGGCCATGACCCGCTGTTTGTCCGACAGCGAAACGTGCTCATGCATCTCAGACTTCTGTGGTTCTCCTGCGATTCTTTTTGCTGTACTGTCAATTTTTTTGATCAGTTCCATGCCGCATACCGGACAGAGACCGGGTTTATCCTTTATTATGTAAGGATGCATGGAACAGGTATAAAGCTGCTTGACCTGTGGTTGATCAGTTGCCTTACCGCCCTTTTTGTTCTGCCACACAAACCAACCTCCGCCGGCAGCAATTGCAAGCAGAATAATCACCAGAGGAATTGCGAATTTCTTGTTCAGTGCCATGACTCTTTGGTTGGTATCGTTAATTGTTAGGATGTTCAGATGCCGCTGCTGCCGGTGTTGTGACATCACTGCCCACCACAGCTTCAAGCTGCGCAAGCTTCATCATATATTCGGCCTTCGACTCATACAGTTCCCGCTCGAAGTTGAAGAGGTTCATCCTGCTGTCAAGAAGGGTGAGAAAATCCACCTTGTTGACCCTGTAGCTGATAAGTGCCGATTCAAGCGATTGTCCAGACTGAGGGATAATACCTCCGATGTAAAGCTCCACTTGTTGACGACGTCGGTCAAGCTGGGCAAGGATGTCATTGATGGAGTAGCTGATGCTGTTTTTCAAGGCATTGAGCTCTTCAGTGGCCATGGTTGTTTCAAACGTTGATTCTGCAACCATGGCCCGGCGTTTCTGCTGCTGGATGGGCAGGTTGAACGAGACTCCAACACTGAACATGTTGTATCCCGGATCGGTGGTCATGCCGGTTGTTATAGGTTCGCGGAACATATACTCTGCGGAAAGGTTGAAGTCAGGATACGACTCTTTTTTTGCAAGGCTGCGCGCCGCTTGTGCCTTGTTGACCATACTCGCAAGACTTTTCACCTGAGGGCGATTTTGAAGAGCGACTTCGTTCAATTGTTCGCGCGACAGTAAGACGCGGGGGAGAGTGAAATCAGCAATAAATCCGATCGGGATATTTCCCTGTCGATTGAGAAGGTAATTGAGGTTGGCTTCCAGGCTTTTGCGTTGCTGCTCGAGGCTGATCTGCATGTCGAGCATTTTCGACTTTTCAAGGCCAGCCTTGTAGATATCCTGTTGTACTCCCTGACCGACTGAGTATTTCAGCTCATTGATGGTCAGAAAATTAGAAAGGATTTTCAGGTTTTTGTCAATGATACCGAGCATCTTGTTTAC
>JAPLFE010000090.1 GCA_026390855.1 Chlorobiales bacterium
AGGAGGAACCGTCCTAAAAAAAGAGGTCGTTTTATGATTAAATGGCTTCAATGTATGAACTAAAGCTTGTAGATTAAACTACGTCAAACTGCTGGTCGTTAATTGCCGAAATCTGCGGAAATCAAATTTCCGCCTACAACAAATCCGGCTTTGGAGAGTTTATTATTATAGGATGGGATTAAATAGTAGTTTTCAGGCGGAATATTAAATTTTCCTGCGACAAGGCTCCATGAAATCCATTGCTCTGTTCGACTAAAGAGGTTATCGGAGTTTTTTGTTGGTAATATGTCCGCTGTCACAAGCCTTCCACCTGGACGCAAAACGCGGAACGCTTCTTTGAAAAAATCCTCACGGGTTCTATAATGGAAAGCACTTTCCACGGAAACTACCAGATCGATGGACTCATTTTCAATTGGCATCTCTGTTGCCGAACCTTCTCTTAAATCTATTGATTTCTCGAGTCCCGCATCGGCAACATTCATCCGGGCTCGCTCAACCTGAGAATTCGTAATATTCAGACCAATGATTTTTTCGGGTTTCATGTTCCTCGCCCAAAGGATGTCCTGATCGCCAAAACCATACCCACAATCCAATACAGTATCACCTGGACCCATGCTGCCTCTTTTCGCTACCAGAAGAGCAAGCTCTTCGCTGGCTTCATCAATTGTATCCACATCACGCCAATAGCCAAGATTCAGATATAACGCATTCTCAGTAAGTGAAGAGGTGCCAATCAAATCATAGACTTCCGTTGTCTTCAACCCATGGAATGGATTGAAAAGCCAATTCAGATATCCAAAAAAATGATCTCTTGTGTTGTATGACATAGTGATAATTTGTTTTCGACTGAAGATGCCCGAATCATCTTCAGCATCCGTCGATGAGCATCTTAACCTTTGAATGCGCTCGGATGATCGGGTGTGCATCGTTGTTTTCAATCAGAGCGAGTATCGGTGGAAGCGCAACAGGCTGTAAAAGCTCCCCCTGAAGAGTACGATGAGGACTATTTGATGCGAAGCATTATGATTGACATTATATCACCTCTTTATGCCATACGGCCAAGGCCCTTTAACTGTTACAAAGGCTTTAGACTTTGTGAGTTGTTGTTCCAAGTTTACTTTTAAGCTCATTTGTACTCAACTTACCCCATCCCTGAGGCTTCAGTTTTTTGAGTGCGGTAATATCTGCCTCACTCAAACCTAAAGCTTCGGAATGCAATACCGCAACAGTATTTTTAACCAAAGCTTCACGAAAATGACTGTCACTTATGGCGCGATAAATAACATGTTTGGCTTCGGTTGATAATGGTGTTGTTGGCATACAAACCTCCCGTTGTTATATTTTTTTCTTCAACGATCAATACAAACCAGGTTCGAACGAAATTATTTATTGCACGGCGCTGACAGTTCATCTCGTAAAGTACACAATTGACTAAGTAATGCGATACCAGAACAGCAAATTTTAATAAACATAAAACACAGAATATGAAATTATACGTGGATGATGCGTCAGACCCGTCCACTCTACTGAGGGTTCTACCTTTTGATCAACTTAGCCGTTTGCATGCACTATTCTTTTTTATAGATTTCAAGAATATCTGCTGACTGATATATTTTTATTTGCTTTTTTTCTCTCTGTTTCGCAAAATCACCTTCCTTTCGAATCCAAAAGACTTCCGTCAAATTTGTTCCACCATTGTTCCGTTTGCGCTTTTAATAGCCTATATACCATTATAAAATAAGCATATAGGTCTTTTCAATTAAACATGGGGTAAAACGTCAGTCTGGTATTTCTACACCGTGTTGGAGCTGTTTTTGGAGTAAAGCCTCACATAATTTTTCAGTCGTATGCTTTACACTGAAAATTTATGCCCTCCTTAGCCAAAATGATTCAACATTTCTTCTCAGCCCACCGAATCAAACCCTTACACTCTTGATATATAGGAGCTTGGAACTAATTTGAGCGAGTATGAGGATTATTCTCCTTCAAGTGAAGAATATTCTCCATAATTTACTCAGATTGCATTGCTCAGTTCAATAAAACCGGCATGAACGGTAAATGGCACGCTTTATGTTATATAGATATAGATCGATAACTTATCGTCACGAAATCCTATGAAAAAGCGCCTGGTTTTTGCCTTACTTGTCCAGTTATCTCTTATACCTGCACTCGCAAGATCGGTAGAGGTGAATGCCCCGGCGGAAGAGCTTTCAGCTCTTATCAGCACGGCACTCACCAGCAACCCCGAATTGAAAGCATCAGAAGCGCGATGGCAGATGTTTGCCAGTAAAGCGAAGCAGGCAAAGGCGCTTGATGACCCGATGGTGATGTTTAAGCTGCAGAACATGCTGACCCGGGAACCGGGAGTTTTTAACCTGGATCCAACCTCTGCCAAGGTTATCGGTATATCGCAACAACTCCCCTTTTGGGGAAAACGTGGTCTGCGAGAGAAAGTAGCTCTGAGTGAAGCAGAGTCATACAAATGGGCATTCGAGGAGCGCAAGCTTGAGTTGACGCGAATGCTT
>JAPLFE010000101.1 GCA_026390855.1 Chlorobiales bacterium
CCAACGCATGCTGTAATGACGTCGGGAAGTTTGCCTGCCTGCTCAATAATCTGTTTGCGGGTTTCATGCCCTATGACAGCTTGAAAATCGCGTACGATCATGGGGTAGGGATGCATGCCGACAACTGAGCCGATAATGTAAAAGGTCTCTTCGGGATTGTTCATCCAGTCGCGGATTGCTTCGCTTGTTGCATCTTTCAGGGTTTTTGAGCCGCTTCCGACCGGACGTACTTCAGCTCCGAGCAGTTTCATTCTTGCAACGTTCGGTGCCTGACGTCGGATGTCTTCCTCACCCATATAGACGATGCATTCAAGATCGAAAAGAGCGCAAACCGTTGCGGTGGCTACTCCGTGCTGGCCTGCACCGGTTTCGGCAATAACCCTTTTTTTACCCATGCGGCGGGCAAGCAATACCTGGCCGAGCGCATTATTGATTTTATGGGCTCCTGTATGGCAGAGGTCTTCACGCTTGAGGTAGATTTGGGCTCCTTGCAGTGTGCGGCTGAGGCGTTCGGCATGATAGAGCGGTGTTGGTCTGCCTACATAATCGCGGAGGAGGTGGTTCAGTGTTGACTGAAATTCTGGATCGTTTTTGGCCTTGAGGTACTCCGATTCAAGATCGGCAGCATTTTTTACAAGGGTTTCTGGGATGAATTTGCCTCCGAAGCTGCCGAAATGTCCGGCGGAATCGGGTGCGGAATAGACAAGCGGCACCATGGAATGACAATAAGTTAACGAATTATTAATTGAATGGTTACAGTTGCTCTGGTGAAGAGTCCCTTTAGAAAAAGACTCACCAGCGATTAATAAAATAATATATTTAATCTTTTATCAGAGACCATCACAATACTGTAGCGGAGCAATACGGCTTTGAAATTTAACAACAGACATACCTCGATACTGATCATTTTCTGTCTTTTGATAGGGACAGTACCTCTTTTTTGTTCGGGGATGTTGCTTGCTGCTCAACGGTCGCTAAAGCGGAAACCTGAAATTTCTCAAAAACAGGTTGTACCTGTTGCCGCTCAGTCAGAAACTGGAGAGCTCAAGAGTACTGTGGTGTATGCTGCGAAGGATTCGGTTATTTACAATCTTGATAGTCGGAATATGGAGTTGTGGGGGAAGGCCCGCATTGACCAGGAAGGTTCCAGTGTAAAAGCTCCTAAAATTATTGTTGATCTTGATAGCTCGTTGTTTCATGCTTTTGGTAATGCAGATTCATCGAAAGCACCTTTAGAACCGGCTGTGTTTACTGATCGGCAGGGGAGTTTCAATGCTGAAACCATGACCTATAATTTTAAAACGAAAAAAGGTGAAACCACGAATGTTTTGTCGTCGACGAATCACATTTTTTTTGGTGGGGAGCATGTAACGAGACTTGAAAATGGTGAGATGATCATTAAGGATGGCACGTTTACTTCCTGCGATGATCCATCTCCTCATTACTGGTTTTCATCCTCCCAGATGACCATTATCCCAGGCAACAGGATTACTGCACATCCGTTTTTCATGTATATCGAGCCTGAAATTTTTTCTCGGCGTTTGCCTGCCATTCCGATTCTGGCGCTTCCTTATATGGTCTTTCCGTTAAAGGACGGTCGGTCGTCGGGGTTTTTGATGCCTAGTATCGGCAATAACAGTGACACGGGTTATTCTTTGTCGAATCTTGGGTATTTCTGGGCGATAAATGATTACATGGACTTGAAGTTTAATGGGGATATTTCGGTAAATGGAAGCTGGCGCCTTGGTGAAAGGTATCGCTATAAAAATAGCAATATTTTTTCAGGGGAGATTTCAGGGGAGTATAAGGATTATAAGAGGTACAGTGACTGGAATGCGAAATTTATCCATAATCAAGTTTTTGATTCGTCGACCCGGCTTGATGTTAACATGCAGCTTCAGGGTCCCCCTCAGGGTTATGATCTGAATTCGAATAATTCGATTGCAATGGTGACCCAGCAATCGAATGCCCGTGCGGCTTTGGCAAAAACCTTTAATGATGAGAATAGCATTGCAGCGATTACCTACAATCGTTCTGAAGACTTGAGTACTCTTGATGCTACTCAGACCTTTGATGCGTCATTCTATCAAAACCGCATGTATCCTTTTCGATCCAGTTCTTCGGCTGATGACTGGAGATCAAATGTTTCCCTGTCCTCCGCAGCATCCTTTAGTGGGACAACGACATCACAGAGCGTTGCTACGTCTTCTGGCTATGCTGCAAATGCCAATGTCGAGATGGGGTATTACCGTGAATTTTCTGAGGGCTCAAAGGCTCTGTTTACACAAGGAATAAGCCTGCAGGCGACTCAACCGGTGTCGGGGCTTTATACCTATGCTTCAAGTGGAACAAATGTGCTTTTTCCGCTTCGAATGCAATCCACTGTGTTCCGTTATTTTAATGTTAATCCGAGTCTGACTTTTGTGCATTCGCTATATGCGGATGAGACGAAAAAGGATGTTTCAACAACAGTTTTTGCTGTTGATGCCAGTACACGGCTTTATGGTACTCTTGAGACGGGGTTTCTTGAAAATCTTTTTGGGATCAATGCTCTGCGCCATACCTTTATTCCTACCATTAGCTATCTATGGAATCCGTCGTTTTCAGGTTCGGCTTATAATTACTATGGGGGTGCTTATGACTGGACTGATTCTCAACTTTTTGGCCGGTTAAATAATACTACATACGCTGGCGTTCCTGAAGGGCAAAGTGCTGTTGGTATTACCTTGAAAAATCTTATTCAAGGTAAAGTCAGGGGTTCTGCCTCCTCAGGGGAAGATGGATATTCTGTTGGAGATCAGACTGTTCAGCTTCTTGCGGTAAACGCTGCCACGGCTTATAACTTTAATGCTGATGCTCTTCATCTAGCACCGCTGACTCTTACAGCATACAGCAACGCTTTGGCGTCGAACCTGCTTTTCAGTGGAGGTGCCATGTATGATATTTACAGCTATGATCCGCTGACTGGCAACAGGATCAATCGCTTGAACAGCGATGATGGTGGGGGATTATTTCGTTTTATCAAGGGGTTTTTGAATATGAGTCTGAGCATTCAGGGTAGCAACGAAGCTGATTCTTCTGCTTTTCCATCGGTATCGTCTCCTTCACCACTGTTCGTGCCGAATGCCTCACAGTCAATATTCCTTGATCGATTTAATACTGATTATTTCAGAAGCATTGATTACCGCCAGCCTTGGCAGGTTCAAGTATCACTTTTTCTGCAATCTGACAGAAGCAATCCTCTTTTACCAGTTACTACTTCGTTGATCAATGCATCGGTGAAGGAGTTGTTGTCAAAAGAGTGGCAAATGGTAGTGAATACCGGGTATGATGTGCAAAACAATCAGTTTGTGTTTCCTATGCTGCAACTTAACAGGGATCTTCATTGCTGGCAGATGAGCTTTCAGTGGATTCCTTTCGGTCAGTTCCGAAGTTATGCGATCCAAATTGGGCTGAAAGCTCCATGGAGCGATTTTAACGTCAGAACTGGAAAGGGAACAACGTATTAGTTATTCGCAGGTATTTTGTTGAATCAATTTGAGGATTTTTTTCAGTCGACTGTTGAACTCTTCGTGGGCGTCGTGGTGGATACAGTGTGATGCTTTCGGAATAATAAATGCTCCTGCCTGTGGAAGAAGCTGCTGAAATTCGGGTATGATTTTATGAGGAGGGAGTGCTACATCTTCGGCACCCCAGACAAGATATGCCCGCCCTTTGTAATTGCATGGTTTTGGGAGATGATCGAGCCTGAAATCAAGTGGTCTTTTTGATGGGGAGAGATAAGACCATTGCGCTCCTTTGTCTTTGAGTGGCAGGGTGAATTGGTTGATCAGCTTGACATCAACTTTGTTCTGGTTAAAGTATGTTGGTATGAGACTCTGACTTACTCCCACGGGATTTGCAAAAGCTGTAAAGAGCACTTCACCAATTAAAGGGGAACCTATGAGTCCGAAAAAAATACTGGCCATGCCTTCCATGGTGTCGCCAAAAAGGCCGGAAGGGTTTGCAAGGATGAGTGCCTGCACTTTTTCGGGTTTATGGTGGGCAAAATAGATACCGCTTGCCGCACCCATCGAATGGCCTACAATAATGACTTTGTCAATTTGTTTCAGATAAAGAAATGCCTCAATCTGTGAGGCGAACAGTTCCAGACAATATCGTACATTTGGTTTCTGTGATTTTCCGAACCCAATCAGGTCCATTGCATAAATTTTATGGTCATGAGCAAATTCAGGAATGTTCAGGTTCCAGTGTTCAATCATGGCGCCGTAACCGTGAATAAAAAGCAGGGGCGTTTTTTCGGGATTATTTTGACCGAATTCCTGATATCGGATTTTTGCCTCATCTTCGGGTGAAAATTGCCACAAAAAATATTGATCTTTCACTGTGCTGCTCATGATAACAATCAGTAAAATTCTCGGATGGTGAAATCTAAAACTTATAAAACAATATATCCGTTATGTGGCAATATAAAAGTTATTAGGCTTGCATGAGGACCGTGGTTAAACTTATCCTTCTTATAAGAATTTTATCATATGCTTCAGGTTTCCAGAAAATTTGAATACGGCCTTCATGCTGTTACCTACCTTGCAACAAAGGGGCTGGATAGGGTGGTTACCGTTAAGGAAATGGCCGAGGAAATCGGGTTTTCACAAGAATTTCTTTCAAAAGCCATGCAGAGTCTTAAAAGGGCTGGTATCGCTACCTCGGTTCAAGGAGTGAAGGGTGGTTATATGCTTGGCAGGAAGACTTGTGAAATCACTATTGCGGATATTGCGATTGCCATCGAGGGGAAACCGCATATAGTACACTGTGGTGTGAAGGCGAGCGGTTGTGAAATATTTTCTTCATGCAATCACCGGGGGTATATGAACAGCCTGCAGGGGAAGATTCAGGATCTTCTGGCAGAAACAACCATTCAGTGTTTACTGCAGCAGAGAACTCGATGAGCTGTTGGATGCAAAAAAGTTTTTTTACTGAGTGTTGTTCTGCGTTTATTGTTGCCCGAGGGTTGTATTTGTATCTCATCTCAGACAGGGCTTCCTATTCAATCATTAATACACAAGACTATTTTGAATCATGACCACTAAGAGACTCAAGAATTCAGCCATTGCTGAAATGAGTCTGCCGGATATTGTCCTCAAAGGCATCAATACTCATAATCTCAGAAATATTTCGGTTTGTATTCCCCGCAACAAGTTTGTTGTTTTAACAGGCGTCAGTGGGTCGGGTAAATCAAGCCTTGCGTTTGATACTCTTTATGCTGAGGGGCACCGGCGCTATGTGGAGTCGCTTTCAGCTTATGTGCGGCAGTTCCTTGAGCGGATGAGTCGACCTGATATTGAGAGCGTTGAGGGAATCGCACCGGCAATTGCTATTGAGCAGAAACCCATTCCGAAAAATCCGCGTTCTACCGTTGGTACTGTGTCGGAGATTTATGACTATCTCCGCCTGCTTTATGCCCGAATTGGTAAAATTTATTCCCGAGATACCAATGAGCTTGTGTTGAAGCATACTCCTGATGATGTAAGCTTGCAGGCTGGTTTTTTTGATGAGGGTACAAAGTTTTATGCCGGGTTCTTTTTCCCTTCACATGAAGATGCAGGGCACCATACTTGTTCGTCGCAGGATGAAATTGCAAATCTTTTGAAAAAAGGTTTTTTCAGGGTTGTTGCTGGAGATGAGGTGCTTGACTTGAATAATGAGAAGATTTGCAAGAGGGTGCTTGAGATGCCAAAATCGGAATTGTCGACCCTTCTTGTTCTTGTTGACCGGTTTGTGGCGAAGCCTGATGAAAAGGTTTTCAGTCGTGTTTCGCAGGCAGCGGAAACTTGTTTCAACGAATCCGGCGGGTATGCCGTTCTGAAGGTTGTGGGTGGAAAAACCTATTTGTTCAGTGACAGGCTTGAATTAAATGGAATTGAATATCAGGAACCTTCGCCTCAGCTGTTTGCCTTTAATTCGCCGATTGGTGCATGTACAACCTGTCAGGGGTTTGGTCGGATTGCTGGTATTGATGAGGATGCTGTTGTGCCGGATAAGTCGCTTACCCTTGCCGAAGGTGCAATTGCGTGCTGGAACTCTGAAAAATACCGTTGGAATCTCAAGCAGCTTGTTGCTGTTGCTCCAACTCTTGGTATTCCGCTTGATGTTCCCTATGAAAAGCTTTCTTATGCGCATAAGGAAATAATATGGAAAGGACTTCCAGATGAACGCTATAAAGGAGTCTGGCCATTTTTTGCTGAGATTGAGAAGGATGCCGGTTATAAAATGCACTATCGTGTTTTTTTAAGCCGCTACAGAGGTTATGCGATTTGTCCTGATTGTGAGGGGAGTCGTCTTAATCCTGATGCGAGACTTGTTCGGGTTTCGGGTTGCCATATTGGAGAAGTTTCGCGCATGAATATTTCTGAGGCATCCGACTTTTTCCGGAATCTTGATGTTTCGCCATTCGATCGTAAGGTGGCTGATGTTATTCTACAGGAAATTATTAAACGTCTTGGCTATCTGCTGGATGTCGGGTTGAATTATCTTTCCCTTGACCGCTTGACCCATACGTTGAGTGGGGGAGAGTTTCAGCGTATTAATCTGTCCACTTCACTTGGTTCACCGCTTGTAGGTGCAATTTATATTCTTGATGAGCCGAGTATTGGCCTTCACCAAAGTGATTCTGCTCGACTGATTACGCTGTTGAGGCGGTTGCGTGATCTTGGCAACACCGTGGTTGTAGTCGAACATGACCGCGAAATTATTGAGGCGGCTGATGAAGTTATTGACCTCGGGCCTTATGCAGGTCGTCTTGGCGGTCAGGTGGTTTTTCATGGTTCAATAGCCGATATGAAGGAATCGGGCACTTCTCTGACAGCTCAGTACCTCAATGGAGAGAAGCGGATTTCTGTGCCGGAAGTTCGCAGGAAACCGGATTTTACCTCCTGCATTGAGATTACTGGCGCAATGCAGAATAATCTGAAGAATATTGATGTACGCTTTCCTCTCGGCGTCATGACCTGTGTGACTGGTGTGAGTGGTTCTGGCAAGTCGACTCTGGTTAACGATATTCTTAACAAGGGGATTCTGAAGGAAAAAGTCGGATTGAAGGAAAAGGTTGGAACCCATCGTTCAATTTCAGGCACATGGCTTGTTGATCGTGTTGAGCATGTTGATCAGTCGCCCATTGGAAAGTCGAGCCGCAGTAACCCGGTAACCTATCTCAAGATATTCGATGATATCCGCACTCTTTTTGCTCAGACTAAGGATGCAAGACAAAGAGGTTTGAAGGCTGGTTATTTTTCATTCAACATTCCTGGTGGTCGTTGTGAAACCTGTGCAGGAGAGGGTAGCGTGCATATCGAGATGCAGTTTCTTGCTGATATTGAGGCTGTTTGTGAAGATTGCCGCGGTCTGCGTTACAAGCCGGATACTCTTGAAGTTAAGTATCAGGGGCTTTCTATTGCCGAGGTACTCGATATGACCGTGGAAGAGGCTCTTGTGTTTTTCCGTAATGAAAAGGGGATTGCAAGAAAACTTATGGTGCTCGATGAGGTGGGACTGGGCTATATCAGGCTTGGTCAATCGTCAAGTACGCTTTCCGGTGGGGAGGCTCAGCGCTTGAAGCTTTCAAGCTTTATTGCCCGTGCCGATGTGGAGCATACTCTCTTTATTTTTGATGAGCCTACAACGGGGCTTCATTTCGAGGATATTAAGAAGCTGATCGGATGTTTTGAAAAACTTCTCGATCAGCAGAATACTCTGGTCATCATTGAGCACAATCCTGATATTATTATGCAGGCTGACTGGATTATTGATCTTGGCCCGGGAGCTGGGGATAAAGGCGGCAATATTGTTGCGGAGGGTACTCCGGAAGAAATTGTGGCGATGGAACATTCGCTGACTGGTCGCTGCCTCAAGCCGTCACTTGTACATTGAACATGCATTGAAGGGGCTTTTGACATTGCCTTAGCATTTAATCGGATCGTCTTCAAGTGCTCCGCCGTGGAGTCTGATATGTGGAAAGTGCGATTGAGCTGTTCGTTCAACCCAGACTGAGGGGTCGGTACTGAATTCAGTTTCGTTGGCAGCTACCGAGAGCCGATTTTTGGCAAGTGCGGCGATTTCCTGCAGAAGGACAGCAAGAAGTCGGTCTTCAGTAGTGGCTGTATCATCTTGCATTTTAGAGAGGGTACTTTCCAGTTTTTCCATGGCAACTTTGCCGATAGTATAATAAAGAGTATGATCCATAGTTTTGTTGATTTCTGAGGGCATAGACGTTTTGTTGAAAGAGTGGAAAATATGTTTTCTGATATGAAGAAACTGTTTGTAAGGGATAATATTTTTTTTATTATAAAGTGTTCTTTTAGCACTCTGTGCATTTGAGTGCTAAAAGTATAAAACTAAATTTACAATCGATAGTATCTTACTATTAATCTAAAACCCAAACAAGAGAAGACAATGAACTTGAAACCCTTAGCTGATCGAGTTATTGTTAAACCTGCACCGGCAGAGGAAAAAACCAAAGGCGGACTTTTTATTCCTGATACCGGGAAAGAAAAACCGCAGTATGGTGAAGTCGTCGCAGTAGGAGCAGGCAAGATTGCTGATAATGGACAACTGCTTGAAATACAGGTTCAAGTAGGTCAGAAAGTGCTTTATGGCAAGTATTCCGGTACCGAAGTAAACGTGGAAGGTGAGGATTACCTTATCATGCGCGAGTCTGACATTTTTGCGATTCTCGGCTAACCCGTTACCAAAATTTTAAAAAAACCTTATAGGAGGAATCTGTTACAATGACTGCTAAAGATATTCTTTTTGATACCGAAGCCAGAGCCAAACTTAAAATTGGCGTCGATAAATTGGCGAATGCAGTAAAAGTTACCCTCGGACCTGCCGGACGTAATGTACTGATTGACAAAAAATTCGGTGCACCAACTTCAACAAAAGACGGTGTGACTGTTGCAAAAGAGATCGAACTTGCTGATGCTTTCGAGAATATGGGTGCTCAGATGGTTCGTGAAGTTGCATCAAAAACCAGCGATGTCGCCGGTGATGGTACCACTACTGCTACTGTGCTTGCTCAGGCTATCTACCGTGAAGGTCTGAAAAACGTTACAGCAGGTGCTCGTCCGATTGATCTGAAAAGAGGTATTGACCGCGCTGTAAAAGAAGTTGTTCAGGAGCTGAGAAACATCAGCCGTAATATCACCGGTAAAAAGGAAATCGCTCAGGTTGGTACTATTTCCGCCAATAACGATCCTGAAATCGGCGAATTGATTGCCGAAGCGATGGACAAGGTCGGCAAAGACGGTGTTATCACCGTTGAAGAAGCAAAAGGTATGGATACCGAGCTTAAGGTTGTTGAGTGTATGCAGTTTGACCGTGGCTACCTTTCTCCTTACTTCGTGACCAATCCTGAAACTATGGATGCTGAACTCGAAGATCCTCTGATTCTGATTTATGACAAAAAGATCAGTAACATGAAGGAACTTCTTCCGATTCTGGAAAAATCCGCACAGACTGGTCGTCCTCTGCTTATTATTTCAGAGGATATCGAAGGCGAAGCTCTTGCTACGATTGTGGTGAACAAGCTGAGAGGTACCCTGAAAGTATGTGCAGTCAAGGCTCCTGGCTTTGGCGATCGACGCAAGGCCATGCTTGAGGATATTGCTATTCTTACCGGTGGTACTGTTATTTCGGAGGAGAAAGGCTACAAGCTTGAGAATGCAACGATTTCATATCTTGGCCAGGCTGGTCGTGTTACTGTAGACAAGGATAATTCTATAATTGTTGAAGGTAAAGGAACTGCTGAGGAGATCAAGGCCCGTATCAATGAGATCAAGGGGCAGATTGAAAAGTCAACCTCTGATTACGATACTGAAAAATTGCAGGAACGTCTTGCAAAACTTTCAGGCGGTGTTGCTGTTCTTAATATTTGAGCTTCAACAGAAGTTGAGATGAAGGAGAAGAAGGCTCGTGTTGAAGATGCTCTGCATGCAACTCGCGCTGCTGTTCAGGAAGGTATCGTTGTCGGTGGTGGTGTTGCTTTGATCCGCGCTATCAAGGGTCTGGAAAGAGCTGTTGCAGACAATGAAGATCAGAAAACCGGTATCGAAATTATTCGCCGTGCTCTTGAAGAGCCTCTCCGCCAGATTGTGGCCAACACTGGTACCACTGATGGTGCTGTTGTTCTGGAGAAGGTTAAGGCAGGAACCGGTGATTTTGGTTTCAATGCTAGAACTGAGCAGTATGAAGACCTGGTTGAGGCTGGTGTAGTTGATCCTACCAAGGTAACGAGAAGTGCTCTTGAGAACGCTGCATCTGTTGCAAGCATTCTTTTGACTACTGAAGCAGCTATTACTGATGTTAAAGAAGATAAGTCTGATATGCCTGCAATGCCTCCGGGCGGAATGGGTCGAATGGGCGGCATGTATTAAGAGTTGCCCAGTTTTTTTAATAAAAAGCCAGCCTTCGGGCTGGCTTTTTATTTTTCAGCAAACGCTTGAATATCAAAGAATTTTATACCTTTCAGAAAATTTCTACACTAAACTTCTATCAAAAACCCATGAGAGCTGTAGTTCTTATAAGCGGAGGAATGGACAGTCTTGTTACCACAGCGATGGCTAATCACCAAGAATTTGAGTTGGCTGCCATGCATGTCAATTACGGCCAGCGCACCTGGCAGAAAGAGTTGACATCGTTTCGCGCTATCTGTGATCATTACAAGATAGAACAGCGCCTTGAAGTCAATGCTGATTTTCTTGGCCAGATAGGTGGGTCATCTTTGACTGACTATTCAATGCCGGTGAGTGGGGCAGACTTACATGGTTCGGATATTCCTACCAGTTATGTGCCATTTCGCAATGCTGGTTTTTTGTCGATGGCTGTCAGTTGGTCGGAAGTCATTGGTGCAAACAGAATATTCATAGGGGCGGTTGAAGAAGATTCATCCGGTTACCCTGATTGTCGGAAGGTTTTTTATGATGCCTTCAATAAAGTTATAGCACTTGGGACAAAACCTGAAACAAATATTGAAATCATTACGCCTCTCATTGAGATGCAGAAATCCGACATTGTGCAGAAAGGCATGGAGCTTGATGTACCTTTTGGGTTAAGCTGGTCATGCTACAAAAGCGAAGGGTATGCTTGTGGCATTTGTGACAGTTGTGCCCGCAGACTCAGGGCCTTCGAGCTGGTGGGCGTACGCGATCCTATTGATTATGAACAGCGTCCTCAGTATATTTAAGTTATTCCAGAAAAAGAGAGTAAGGCGGTAAACACCTCAAATAATTCACTTCAGTCATGAAAACTGTTAAAGCATCTACCTCCTTCGGATCAGAGTCGCTTACAGCAAGGTTTAACCTTTCATTTGGTCTTATGGCCATGATCTGGATTTTTGGTTTGATCGGTCATTTCACAGTGCTCCGTGAATGGCCTGCGCTCATTCTTTATGTTCTGGGTTCTATCGGTCTTGTGCTTTATCGGGGTAAACAGAATGGCGAATGGGAAGAAATGTACCTCGCTGGAGGAAATCTTCGTAAGTCACTTTTATGGGGAGGGATTGCAGGTCTTGTGCTTTTTGGCATGGATATTATGAATACGGTGATGTACTATAAAAATGGCGGTGCACCGATGGCCGGGATGGAGTTTATCCTTGTCAACCGTTCAATGCTTTACTTTTTTCCGGTTCTTGTTTTGGCTGAAGAGTTTCTCTGGCGTGGTATTATGTTTTCTTCAATGATCGAGCGGGGTGTCAATAAGCATTTGACTGTTTTTTTAACAACCATTTTCTATGTTGTCAACCATTTTGCTGTTGCTCCTGTTGGACTGAAAGAGCGTGCGCTCATGGGAATGATGGCATTTCCGATCGGTATTTTTGGTGGTTATCTTGTTTTGAAAACCCGGAATCTCTGGGGTAGCGTTCTGGTGCATATGATTACCATGATGTCCATGATGCTTGATATTTTTGTTATTCCACAACTTTTGTTCTGATTGATAGTTCGGCTATGTCCCAAAATAGAATTACCTCCCTGTTGCAGCAGGATAAAAAACTGCTGATAGCCTATTATATGCCTGAGTTCCCGGTAGCTGGCTCAGCCCTTCCTGTACTTGAGGCGCTTGAGGAGAGTGGAGCTGATATTGTAGAGCTTGGTATGCCATATTCCGATCCCATAGGGGATGGACCTGTGATCCAGGAGGCGGCTCATACCGCAATCCGTAATGGTGTGACGATAAAGCATCTTTTCGAATTAGTCCGGAGAGCCCGCCAGGGAGAAGGGTGCAGGAAAATTACCGTACCTATTCTGCTTATGGGATACTGTAACCCCATGATTGCTTATGGGGTGGATATTTTTTTGCAAGATGCGGTTAATGTTGGTGTTGATGGGCTGCTTATACCTGATTTACCCCCCGAGGAAGCAACGGATTTTCTTGAACGGGCTAAAGAGTTAGGTCTTACGGTTGTTTTTCTTGTTTCGCCGGTTACTTCACCAGAGAGGATAGAGTTGATCGATAGTCTGTCAACTGATTTTTCTTATTGCCTAGCCGTTAATGCTACAACAGGAACCGCAAAGCTTTCCGATGTTTCAACCGAGGCGGCTGTAGATATCTACTTGCAAAGGGTACGCAAGCACGCTAGAAAAAAATTTGTTGTCGGGTTTGGTATAAAGGATAGAGCTCGTGTTGAACATATGTGGCGTCTAGCCGATGGAGCTGTTGTAGGTACTGCACTTCTGCAATATATGGCCAGTTCAACTACACCTGAAGAGAGTGCCCAGTTTGCTGCCGAGTTCTGGAAAACGCTGCGGTAGCCCATTTCTCTTATGAATGCTCTTGAACAGCATTATCCTTCTGTCGATATTATTATCCCTTATTACAAGCGACTCGATATGCTTGAGAGATGCCTTGATTCGCTTGAAAAGACCCAGTATCCTTCCATGAATATTATTGTGGTGGATAACGGGGGTAAACAGGCAGGGCTGGTTTTTTTTGTCAAGCGGTACAGAAATGCGCGATTGGTGAGGCTTCCGGAAAACTTGGGATATGCCGGCGGTTGCAATGCAGGATTGAAAAATTCAACGGCAGATTATGTGGTTTTTATGAACGATGATACCGTTCATGATCCCTTATGGCTTCAGCAACTTGTTTGTGCAGCCGTTGCGGATAGGAGCATTGGTGCTTTGCAGCCAAAAATTCTTTCACTGAAAGCCAATAATAGTAAAGTTCAAAGAGTTTTTGATTATGCTGGTGGTGCTGGTGGTATGATTGACCGGCTTGGTTATCCTTATTGCCTTGGACGGACTTTTTCCAGAGTTGAGCCTGATATGGGGCAGTATGATATCGAACAGGATATTTTTTGGGCTTCGGGTGTTGCCATGTTTGTAAAAAGAGTCGTAGTTGAAGAGCTTGGTGGGTTTGATGAAGAGTTTTTTATGCAGATGGAAGAGATTGATCTTTCCTGGCGTATGAAGCTTGCTGGCTACCATGTGCGTTCAGTTCCCTCCTCAGTGGTTTTCCATGAAGGAGGAGCTTCGTTAGCTGGAGGTTCAACTGAAAAAATTTATTTCAATCATCGCAACAACATTGCTATGCTTTTGAAGAATCGAAGTATAGCAGGGTTACTCTGGATTGTTCCGTTACGGTTGTTGCTTGAAGTTGCAGTAGCTTTTTTTTATTTGACTCAGAGTCCGGAGGGTTTTAAAAAATTCGGAGCGGTTTTTCGTGCGATGAGCTATAATATTTTGCGAATTTCTGATACTCTCAAAAAGCGCAGTAAGGTGCAGAGGTCAAGGATCGTCGGTGACCGCACCATGTTTCGCCAATCACCGATAACGCAGGTGGCTGGTCGGTAACGAATGCTTTATATATCCCTACAATAATGATGATTCAGCCTGTTTTTTCATAGCTGACATCATTGAGGGGCAATCGTGTTTCTGAACATTTTTTACCGCAAACCGGGGGGCAAAAAAACTTGGTTTGACTTCAGCTTTATAGGTAAGAAATGTTCCTGGTCCCTTTGGATAATTAACAAGGATCCATTCTCCATGGTAGACTGTGAAATCGCCCGCGATTTGTTGAAAATAAAGACGCTTTGATGCCTCCCCCCATACTTTCATTTTTATATTGACAGTTTTCTGAAAAAAGAGCATTCCTGATTTCCCTTTTTCAAACATTACTTTTTCACTGCCATTGTCAGAAATTATTCCGCTGTCGATAACATTCGGAACAAATTTTTTATGGTTGTCATAATCAGTGATGACCTCCCATACCTTTTTTGGGGGCGCTGCGATATAAATATGTCCCTCAACTCCAGTAACTCCATCTGGAAGGTTCGAAAGAATGATACGTACTTCACCGTTCAATAGCTTTGCCTTCTCTGCGGATAAAGAGTCAGCATGGATAGCTTCGAGAGGCAGTGCCCATGATGGGTAAGAAAATATAGTGATCAGCACGACTATGATGGAGAGTATGGATCGGGGTATTTTTATAATGAATCTATGCATAGAGCGTTCCGGAATCTGGTTACCTGTTATTTTTTTGGCGGTGAAAGATGACCCCATTTCACCATATCCTTTACGGCTTCGATAATGCTCTCCTTCACTGGTATAAAAGATATACCTAATTCTCGCTTGATTTTTGCATTGTCGCAGCGCATTGTCCTTCCAATGTTTGTGCGAATATACATACCGGTATCTCTCGGTTGCGTGAATGAAAGCAGTTTCATGAGCAGTGTGCCAGCTTTTCCTGAAAGATCAAGTTTTGGTAAGGCGTATTTTTCAAAACCTGATGATTTAAGAAGTGCTACAAGGGCTTTCATGTGCATTGATTCTTCCGAGCAAAGGTAACGGCCGCTTGCTGCAGCGGTTTCCATGGCCAAGATATGCGCTTTTGCCACATCTCGAACATCTACAAAACCCCAGTTAATATCCATGATGCCAGGGTAGGTTCCGATCATAATGTCGCGGATCATTCGGTTTGAGGTATTGAGTGAAGGCCCGAGCGATGGGCCGATAACCATCAATGGGTTGATAGAAATAAGATCAAAAGCTGGGCGTTTTTGCATTATGAAATCCCATGCTGCTCGTTCTGCAAGTGTTTTAGAGTAATGGTAGGGGTTGCGATCAAGGGAAGACATGGTGTTCCAGTCTTTTTCAGTATAGACTTTCATACTGTCGGGCTCGTCAGTAATAGCTGCAATCGAAGAGGTGAGAATTACTCGTTTAACGTTACCTGATTTCAAGCAACTTTCCAGTACAGTTTCGGTCCCGTTAACTGCTGGATCGACAAGATCTGTTTGCGGGTTTTTAACATTTATTTCATAAGGACTTGCTGTATGCATAACATAGTCACATTCCGATACAGCATGGTCATATGTACCAACACAAAGCAGATCAGCCTTTACAAGTTCAAGTCGTTCTGCTGCGCCGGGAAGCTGGAGAAGGAATGGGTAGTTTTCAGGGTTTTTACGAACGGTACCTTTGACGCAGTACCCTCGGGCGAGCAGTTCTTTAACGATATGGGCTGCAATAAATCCGGATGCACCGGTTACGCACACTGGCTTATTAGTAATCATAGTTTTTCAATAGTGTATGAATGCAGGTGAATACGTTGTGTCGATCCGATTTATTTTACTCGATAATTCAGAAGGATTCAGCCCTTTGTTTGTGTGCTTTAAGGATACCTGGCAGATCCTGTCGCTGCACAAAATTGACCAGAATTGGAGGAGCAAAAAAATTTGGCTTGAGTTCTGCTTTATATGAGAGTATGGTGCCTTGTATTGTATTACTGGTTTCAAGAAGCCATTCGCCCCGATAGACCTGAAAATCGCCATCCAGCTGTTTGAAGGAGATTTTATCTGGGTATTCTTCCTCAATTTTTAGACGAAACTGAACATGTTTTTCAAAGATAAAAATACCGGTTTTTCCGGTCTGGTCAAGAATGATTTCATTACCCTCGCGTTCAACCAGCTCACTTGACAAGACCTTTGGCAGGTATTTGCTGAGGTTGTCGTAATTGGTAAGCGTTTCCCATACTTTTGATGGCGGGGCGTCAATATAGATTTTGCTGCTTACACCGACCACGTCGTCAGGCATGTATGTAAGGCTGATAAGAATATTGCCCTTTTGAAGCTGTTTGATTTCTGTTTCATTGATGCCAGTGCGCGGTTCATCCATAAAAAACTATTTCAAATAAGTACGTTATGCATTTTTAAGCCAATCCCTTTTGTAAAGTATGCGATTTTATACGAAATGTATCTGAATCTATAGAGACTAATGTACATTTGGTAATGTGACTCTCCAATGATTCAGTTGACGTGTTTATGTTGAAAGAGAAAAAAGTGCGCGAATTTCGGAGCTGACGTCGGTTGGTCTACCGGTATTTCTATCGATAGGGCACCAGACTGTTCGAGCAATTGCAAGCAACTGCATGTCGGAAGCACGAAGCATTTCTGTATGGCGGTCGAATGCAAGTCGGGTTGCTGATCCGATCCATGTTCGTACGATAATGGTATCACCCATCAGTGCGGGTTTTTTAAAGTCGATTTCATGACGGCGCACTACCCAGATCAGATTATTCTGTTCATCCTGCGGCGCAATGGTATTCCAGTGGGCAATAGCAGCTTCCTGTACCCAACGCAGATAGACTATGTTGTTCACATGGCCGAGCATATCGATATCTTCAGGTTGTACGTCTCTAGTTATTGCGAAACGCTCTCTCTCCATGATGCTCTTTTTTGTTTTATTGCCGGTGGTAAAGCACTTGCATTGCCTTAAGTGACCTTTATGCAGTGTTTTATTATTTATGGCCTGCCTATTTATTGCAAACATAGATGCAAATCATTACAATAAAGTTAAAATTGATTTTTTAAAATGCTGATATACTGCAGGGACTATTTTTTTACCAGGCAACCATTAATATACTCAAGGTCATGATGGCATCTTTTGAAGATCGGCTGTTAGGTTCTTTAAGGGCCTTTAATCATATTCTTCACGCTTTTTTAGCTATAGCGCTTGTACTTGCAAGCATGATGGTATTGTGGGAGTTTTTGATGGCAGTTGTGCATTCATTTGAGATAAATAATCTTGCTCATGGATTTCTGCAGGCATTGGGCACCCTTTTTATTGTATGGACTCTATCGAGCCTGATTTCAGCTGAAATCAATTATGTGCAGACTGGAGTATTTCATGTAGTTGTTTTTATTGAAGTTGCCATGATAACTCTTTTGCGGCAGCTTATTGTTGAGCCGGTTCGAACCGCTACCGCCGGGCAGAGTTTAGAACAGCTTACCAACCCATGGCATTATGGTCTGTTACTTGCATCCCTGCTTGTTATTGGGATTTTGCACAAACTCGTGACAAGTTCAGAAAAAAAAGGATTTGAACATGAAGGATCAATTTCAAATCCTAGTCTTTCCGAAAAAAAATAAACGTGATTTTCTCTGATGAGTGTGTGGATGCATGAATCACAATAATCCTTCAGATTATGATTACCACTAGTACCTTTGAATTTCTCTCAAACCTGAAAGCTAATAATTCGAAGGCTTGGTTTGACGAGCATAAAAAAGAATATCAGGAGGCACAGACTGATTTTTTGGATACGGTGGTTCAATTGCTTGCTGTGCTTACCTCATTCGATGCGGATATAGTTGCCTCATATCTGGATCCTAAAGCATGTATAATGCGCATCAACCGGGATATACGCTTTTCAAAAGACAAGACGCCTTACAAAACAAACTTTTTTGCCTTTATCAATAAGGGTGGCAGAAAAAGTCCTTATGCTGGATATTATTTTCATGTCGAACCGGGAGCATCATTTGTCGGTGGTGGTATTTATATGCCTGAAACCCCTATTTTAGAGAAGATAAGGCTAAAAATTAATAACTCTTTCAGTGAGTGGCAATCGATTGTGACACATGAGGCACTGCTTGTTAATTTTCCGGAAAGCGTCAAACCTTCAGGAAAACTGAAGAGGCCTCCAAAAGGATATGACAGCACAAATCCAGCAGTTGATTATCTCAAATTCAAAGGTTACTACACCCAACGTTTTTTTAGCGATGATGAAGTAATAGATCCTGGGTTTGTTGCTTTGCTTGCTGAGACTTTCAGGTCAGTTAAGCCTTTGATTGATTTCCTCAACAGGGCTTTAAGTCAGTGAGAGTTTTCTCTCCTAATAACGGCCAGCTTTATGATTACGTTGATGGGAATTTAAGTGTAAATGTCGTCCCCATATTTTTTACACTTTTAACCGATACTTTGATATGCTGCATATCAGCAAGTCTTTTTACAATAGATAATCCCAGTCCAAATCCTCCTGTGCCTGAATTTCTGGATTCATCAATACGGTAAAAACGTTCAAAAACAGTCTTGAACTTTTCTTCAGGGATACCTATGCCTTGATCGGAAATGTGGCACAGCATTGTTCGTTCTTTTCGTTCAACTGTTATAGTGATACATGAGCCGGATGGAGAATATTTGATGGCATTCGAGAGTATATTATCTAACATCATTTCAAGCATTGCAGGATCTGCGGCAACTTTGTCGCCCTCTATGCTTTCAATCTGGAACGATATTGCTTTTTCGAGCGCAATTGGTTGCATTCTGGATAGAATGATATCAATTGTGTTGTGAAGCAATACTTCCTCTATTTGCGGGTTCGTTTTATTACTTTCGTATCGGGCAAGCATCAGTAGCTGATCAATCAGCAGCGCCATGCGGTCTAATTCCTTCAGGCAGAATTGAATTTTGGATTCATATTGCTCTTTTTCTCTTGGCTTTCGAACCAGTACTTCAAGGGTTCCTTTGACCACTGAAAGCGGAGTTTTCAGTTCGTGTGATGCATCGGCCGTAAACTTTTTTTCTCGCTGAAATGCGTCCTGCATACGGTCGAGCAGAGCGTTGATGGTTGCGGACAATCGATACAGTTCATCATGATGATAAGGCAGCCCAATACGTTGATTTATGTTTGGCTGTGTCATTTTTTCAGCAGTTGCTATAACCTTTTCGATTGGACGTATACTTCTTCCAGCTATCAAACGGGTCACAATAAAAAGTGTCACAATAATGCCAGGAAATGAAAAAAGAAAAACGTTTTGCAGGTCACGTAAGACAATAGTGGCATTTTTCAGGGGAACAGCCATCAGCAGATACCCTTTGATTATGCCGTCTTTATTTAAGAGGGGGAGCTGTATCTGGCGAACAGTAGAGCCGCTAAGAGTGCTGTTGAAGTAAATAGCTTGAGTTTTACCTGGATGAAACTCTAAGGCGATCTGTGCAAGATTTGCTGATTGATTCATAATTTGTCCAGCAGGGTTGACCAGTTGAGTAAATTCAAGGTCAACTTTGGTCACTTCATCCTCTTTATGCGTCTTGTCACTGTAATCAATCTTTTTGTCGTCAATACAATTTTTAAACTGCGCGAAGCTTGTGAAATTGTGTTTTGTTATATGCGCATCTGAGAATATTTCTGAAATCTCGGTGTTGATGACGTCATCGAATTGCTTATAGACTGTTCTTTCAACCATGAAATAGATTATTGTAAAAACGAGAGCGATCAAAAATGCCGTCGCAATAGTATAGTAGATGGCAATACGGTGGCGTAGACTCATCACCGACAATTTCTTAAACAAAATGGATGTGTTTTTGATCGCATGCTTTGTTTCAGTTTTCATACTCTGCCTTCAGGATTCACGAATGATATACCCTACACCTCGGATTGTTTGAATAATGTTTCCACAATCTGCATTGTCGAGCTTTTTGCGCAGAAAGGTGATATAAACATCAATCACAGAGGTGTCAGAATCAAAATGGATATCCCAGACATGTTCGATGATGCGACTTCTGGTACAAACTTTGTCTTTATTGCGGACAAGATATTCAAGAAGAGCAAATTCCTTAGGAGTAAGCGTGATTTCATTGGAATTGCAGAATGCCTGATGAGTAACTGGATTTATCTCCAGGGGTCCTGCGCTTAACGAATCGTCGCTTTGGTTGTTATTTCTTAGCTGGACTCTGATGCGAGCAAGCAGTTCTTCAAAGGCAAAAGGCTTTTTTATGTAATCATTGGCGCCTGCGTCCAAGCCGAACACTACGTCTTCCAGTGTGTCTTTGGCGGTTAGAAATATTATTGGGGTTATGCTTCCGGATTTGCGTATCTGTCGGCAGACTTCAATGCCGCTTAGAGCAGGAATCATCCAGTCTATGATGATCAGATCATATTCGTTGGTCATGGCATTATCGAGCCCGCTTTTACCATCGTAAGCTATATCGACGGCAAAATATTCTTCTTCGAGCCCATCTCTGAGAAAACCTGCTATTCCTGGCTCATCTTCTATAATGAGAAGTCTCATGTAATTTGTGTTTGCCTTGAGTTAATCTTTATCAACGTTTTTTGCTCCGGAACCTTTTGGCTGCTGTAACAAGGTGCCAAGTACTGCTTTACCTTCTTTGCTGTTGTTTTTCGCTATTTCCTGAATGGTTAATGAAGCGTCTTTAACAAGTATGCCGCTTTTTCCAAGTTGTTCAACAAGTTTTTGGGGTGTGGTTTTTATAACCAGGGCAATAGTTTCCAACGATGATGATTCAAGTGCCTGTACAGCAACTTTTCCTGCATTTTCTTTTCCAGAATCTTTTTCTTCGTCACCGAAGATTGGCAACAGGGAAGTAATGGTAAAGAGTATTGCTGCTCCAATGACTGCTATAGCGGCTTTTTGTGAAAAGTATCCAGTGAATGGTTTCCAGTTTGAAAGCACATGGAGCATAACTCCACAAACTAAAAGCCAGCTCAACCATTTGTGTACAGGCTCAACAATGCCAATTTCTATATCAAAAAAAATAAAAAGACCGGTGACGGCTGAAATAGTAAACGCTCCGATTGCGAGAGGGGTTGCCCATGATTTCAAGGGTACCGTGTTCATAGTGTAAATATATTTAATTAATTTTAGTCGCAATTGCCGATTTTTCCGCTCCAACTGGTCATAATGTAGCTTTGGGATTCTTAAAGAAGAGTAAGGCGAAACTTAAATTTTGCTTAAAAAACTCTTTATTTTGAAGTGAGGGTGGAAATTTGGTTATGTCAACAATGCAATAGCTTAGATATTCAATTTATTCAATGCCATGTCTATGAAGTTTGATCTTGATACTTTGAGGGTTAGGGAAGGTGAAAAAGTGAATCTTACTAATCGTCCTACCCTGATTGATCCGGTTTACGGTTCAAAAAAAGAGTACAAAGAGATGCTTGCCAGTCATGTTGAGGTATTGAGCAAGCTGCAGCAAGTTCATTATGCAGACAACCGATATGCTGTGATGCTGATTTTTCAGGCTATGGATGCTGCTGGCAAGGATGGCGTAATCAAGCATGTGATGTCGGGTGTAAATCCTCAGGGGTGCCAGGTATTTAGTTTTAAGCATCCTTCAGTGCAGGAACTTGATCATGATTTTTTGTGGAGAAGTAACCGTTGTTTACCTGAGCGGGGGCATATTGGTATATTTAATCGTTCGTATTATGAGGAAGTGCTTATTGTTCGCGTGCATCCAGAAATACTCGCAGGGCAGGGTATACCGGATGAACTGATTAATGGAGGAAAGGTTTGGAAACACCGTTTTCGATCGATTGTCGATATGGAACAGCATCTGTTTCGCAATGGGACAAGAATTGTGAAATTTTTTCTTCACCTTTCAAAAGAAGAGCAACGGAAGCGATTTTTAGATCGAATTGATGCACCGTCAAAGAACTGGAAGTTCAGTGTTGCCGATATTGAAGAGAGAAAATATTGGAAACAGTATATGCATGCTTATGAGGAATGCCTTGGTGCAACAAGTACCAAGCATGCGCCGTGGTATGTTGTTCCTGCTGACGACAAACAAAATGCCAGACTGATTGTTTCGCAACTTATTTTCAAGACGTTCACGGATCTCAACTTATCGTATCCTGAAACAAACGCACAACGCCATAAAGAGTTACTTGATATCCGAAAACGATTGGAGTCAGAGCCTACGGATTGACTTTTATTGATAGTTCAAAAAGTTCGTAAGCTGAATGCAGACAAGAAAAAGTGTACGAATTGGAAGGCTGGATTTCAAGGGTTAAAACCGGACAGGAATTCCTCTTTCCCGTAAGAATTCCTTAGCTTCACGGATTGAGTGCTGTCGGAAGTGAAAGATAGATGCGGCAAGGGCTGCATCAGCGTGGCCTTTGGTGAAACCATCATAAAGGTGTTCTAGATTACCGGCGCCTCCGGATGCAATGACGGGAATATGAACGGACGTTGATACCCTGCTGAGAATGACATTGTCATAGCCTTCTTTTGTGCCGTCTCGGTCCATGCTGGTCAGAAGAATTTCACCTGCTCCGAGATCCTGTACCATTTGAGCCCATTCAAGTGCTTCGTAAGGTGTCGGGTTTTTTCCGGAATGCGTATGGACAAGGTACTCATTGCCTATTTTTTTGATGTCTATGGCAACCACAACGGCTTGCGAGCCGTATCTTTCAGCAATACGTGTAATAAGTGAGGGGTCATTGACGGCAGCCGTATTGACAGAAACTTTGTCGGCGCCGTGCAGAAAAACTTCTTTGGCACGTTCAACGGAGTTGATACCGCCTCCGACCGTGAGAGGAATAAAGACTTCTCCGGAAACTTTCAGGACTTCTTCGAGCGTTGTCTTGCGTGATTCAAGTGATGCTGAAATATCAAGAAAGACAAGTTCGTCGGCAAGTTCGTTGTTGTAGAATCGTGCCTGTTCAAGAATGGAGCCAGCATCTCTTAATCCTTCAAAGTTTATTCCTTTTACAACTCTTCCATCTCGAACATCAAGACAGGGTATGATTCGCTTGGCTAACATTACTTTATACTGCTTAATTCTGTTGTTGAAACCGTGACATAAGAAATCAATAAAGTTTGAACTCTACAACAATATTTTTTAAATGTATATATTTGCAGGCACCTAATCCCGATGAAAAAAAAAGAGAGACTATGAAATTCCCTATTTGTGATTACGCTGATTCAGCGGAAGGTTTTTATTCTCAGTGTGCATCCTGCCCCATAGATTCGTCTTCACCGGGTTGTGCGTTAGACGAGCTTGAAGATGGAAATTACCAGTTTGAGGGAACCACTCCTCATGGCGGTGTAAGAGCACTGTTTTATTTCAAGGATAACGAGGGAAACCAGGTCAGAAAAAGGGATGCAATCCATGTTGAAATTCACGAGCTTGATGAACTTGGGCATCTGCTAACTATACTGTATGGTATGGTTGATCCTGAAGGAATGATTTATTTGAAAAAATCAAACTCTGAGACAACTCATAGTCAGGGTAATATCCAGTAATCCGGTATTCTCGAACTCAATGACCTTAAATAAATTTTATTTTGATGGCGGTGAAGAGATCCGTGATCTCACCATTGTCGGTGGTGGTCCTACGGGAATTTTTGCTGCGTTCCAGTGTGGTATGAATAATATCAGCTGTCGGATTATTGAGAGCATGCCTCAACTTGGTGGGCAGCTTGCTGCACTGTATCCTGAAAAACATATTTACGATGTTGCCGGATTTCAGGAAGTTCCTGCGGCTGGTCTGGTTGAAAGTTTATGGAAGCAGACGGAAAGATATAATCCAGAAGTCATTTTGGGAGAGACTGTTACTAAGTATCGGAAACTTGATGATGGATCATTTGAGGTTACTGTTTCGTCAGGAAGGATCTTTTTGTCGAGGGCTTTGCTGATAGCAGCTGGTCTGGGGGCATTTTCACCTCGGAAGTTGCCTCAACTCAATAATATAGATCATCTTGAAGGGATCTCTGTGTTTTATGCGGTTAAGAATGTTGTTGATTTTGCTGGTAAGAGGGTTGTAATTGTAGGTGGAGGTGATTCCGCTCTCGACTGGACAGTGGGCCTTTTGAAGGTTGCGGCGAAGGTTACTCTTGTTCATCGCATGCATGAATTTCAGGGGCATGGGAAGACAGCAAGAGAGGTGCTTGAGGCTAAGGATAACGGCAGCATTGATGTTTTTTTGCATACCGAGGTGACGGGAGTTGATGCGGAAGGCGGGGTGCTTACAGCGGTTCACCTCCGTTCGAAGGGTGGCAAGGTAATTCGAGTGGAAGCTGACCGGTTGTTGCTTTTGATCGGGTTCAAATCAAATCTTGGACCTCTTTCCGAGTGGGATCTTGAGCTGACCGAAAATGCGCTTGTTGTAGACAGTCATATGAAAACATCAGTTGACGGGCTCTATGCTGCTGGAGATATAGCTTATTATACAGGAAAACTTAAAATTATTCAGACGGGGTTGAGTGATGCCGCAATGGCCGTGCGGCATAGTTTAACTTATATAAAACCTGGAGAAAAAATTCGGCATACGTTCAGTAGTCTGAAAGCGGCAAAGGAAAAGAAGAATGCAACTTAAAAACGCTGAAAAAGATATGCCTTTTCTTTCTTCATTTCAGGCATGGATGCTTGCAATCCGTCCGAAAACTTTGCCTGCAGGAGCAGTTCCTGTTGTACTGGGATCAGCTCTTGCGGCTGCAGATGGTAGATTTCGTTTTTTTCCGGCTCTTGTGGCGCTTATTTGTGCGCTTGGTATTCAAGTGGCTACTAATTTCATTAACGAGATTTATGATTTTCGCAAAGGAGCTGATACTGCTGAAAGACTTGGCCCGACAAGAACTGTAGCTGCCGGGATTATCAATGAGAAGGTCATGATACAAGTATCGGTTGCTTTGCTGAGCTTTGTTTTTCTGCTCGGTCTTTATCTTGTTTATACGGCAGGATGGCCTATTTTTGTAGTAGGGATTCTTTCGCTTCTTTTTGCCTGGGCATATACTGGAGGGCCTTATCCGATAGCTTATTCAGGCCTTGGGGATGTGTTTGTTTTTATTTTTTTCGGGTTGGTTGCTGTTGGGGGGACCTATTATGTGCAGGGTATTAATCTTTCTTTGCCTGTTCTTATAGCTGCTGTAGCTCCAGGCTCTTTTTCTGTCAATATTCTTCTTGTCAACAATATTCGCGACATTGACACCGACCGTAAGGTTGGAAAAATGACATTGCCTGCCCGTATTGGTGGTGATTGGGCGCGCAGACTTTATATCGTATTAACTGTTGTTGCGTATGTTGTACCTAGTATTCTCTGGCTGAATGGATATTCGCCGTGGGGTATGCTTTGTCTGCTCTCTTTACCATTGGCGTTCAAGATGATCAAAGTACTCTATGTGAGTGAGGGGAAGGAACTCAACGATGTTCTTGCTGGTACGGGAAAGCTGATGACGTTTCACGGGCTTCTGTTTGCTGGTGGTCTTCTTATTCAATAATTGCTTTCTGTTATGCATTCCGATATTGTTACTATTGCGCTCGTACAATCCGAGTGTCAGTGTGATCCTGCCGAAAATCTTATTAAAGCCTGTGGAAAAATTCGGGAAGCGGCATCGCGAGGTGCCCGGATTATCTGTTTGCAGGAGCTTTTCACTACGCGCTATTTTTGCCAGACGGAGGATTATGATGCATTTGCTTATGCTGAGCCGATTCCTGGACCCTCAACGATCGTGTTGCAGGACCTTGCGCGTGAGCTGGAGGTTGTGATTGTTGCCTCATATTTTGAAGTAAGAGCAAGGGGGCTTTATCACAATACGGCAGCTGTGATTGATGCAGATGGCAGCTATCTTGGGAAGTATCGTAAAATGCATATTCCCGATGATCCAGGATTTTATGAGAAATTTTATTTTACCCCAGGCGACCTTGGATATAAAGTTTTTAAAACCCGCTATGCTACAATTGGTGTTTTGATTTGCTGGGACCAGTGGTACCCTGAAGCTGCAAGGTTGACTGCACTGAAAGGGGCGGAAATTCTTTTTTATCCAACGGCGATTGGATGGGCAACAGGAGAGCTTTCGGCTGAAGTGCGTCGTACGCAGCAGGAAGCGTGGAAAACTATCCAAATGAGCCATGCTGTTGCTAATGGGGTGTTTGTTGCAGCGGCGAACAGGGTTGGAACTGAAGATGAGCTGGAGTTTTGGGGTAACAGTTTCGTTTGTGGCCCTTTTGGTCAAATAATGGCTGAAGCATCGCATCACGATGAAACTATTTTACTTGCTGAATGTGACAGGAGCCGTATAGGATTTTATCGGTCGCACTGGCCTTTTTTGCGTGATCGACGGATTGAAACCTATGGAGAGTTGCAAAAGCGGTTTCTTGATGAATGAAAAGTAAAAAGCGGCCTTGTTTATCGGTCGTTCTCTTTTTATAAATTTTCTTTGTTGTTATGAATATTTTTGGTGCCGTTGTTTTATTTACGCTGCTCGTTACTTTCCTTGTTAAACTGGTTTCAGAAATTCTGAATCTCAATGCGGCTGAAGCTGGACTTCCTGATGAGTTCAAAGGGGTATTTGATGAGGATGCTTACAGGAAATCGCGAGACTATCTGAAGGTTTCAACTATTTTTTCCTTGTTCGGGGCAGCTGTTGATCTTTCTGTGCTTCTTCTGTTCTGGTTTCTGGGTGGATTTAATCTGCTTGATCATTTTTTACGGGGGTTCGGTTTTCAGCCAATTGCTACAGGCGTGTTGTATATAGGTGTTTTGCTTGTTATGCAGTCGTTGATTGATCTTCCATTCAGTGTCTATAAAACGTTTGTCATCGAGGAAAAATTTGGGTTTAATAAAACCACACCGAAGGTTTTTGCCGGTGATATACTGAAAACGTTTTTACTGGCCCTTCTTATTGGAACTCCTCTTCTTGGGGCTTTACTCTGGTTTTTTGAAGAGACTGGGCAGATGGCTTGGCTATGGGCATGGGGCGGAATTACTGTAGTCTCTTTGTTACTTCAGTATATCGCTCCGACCTGGATTATGCCGTTGTTTAACAAGTTTGTGCCTCTTGAAGAGGGTGAGCTGAAAAGTGCCATCATGCAGTATGCCGATAAAGTACATTTTCCTCTGACTGGTATTTATGTACTTGATGGATCAAAGCGCTCAGCAAAAGCAAACGCTTTTTTTACCGGTTTTGGAAAAAGGAAGCGGATTGCCCTTTTTGATACACTCATTAACAATCATCCTGTTGATGAACTGGTAGCTGTACTTGCTCATGAAATAGGACATTTCAAAAAAAAGCATATCATTGTCAACTTGATTCTGAGTATCAGTAATCTTGGTGCACTGTTTTTTCTTCTCTCCCTTGTTATGAATAACCGAGAGTTGTTTGATGCGTTTTTCATGAAAGATCTCTCTGTGTATGGGAGCTTGATCTTTTTTTCACTGCTTTACAGCCCTGTGGAGTGGATCCTTTCTATTTTTATTCAGGCTCTTTCAAGAAAGCATGAATATGAGGCGGATTTTTTTGCCGTGTCGACTTATGATCAAGGTGCTGCTCTTGGTGATGCGCTTAAAAAGTTGTCACGCAATAACCTGTCGAACTTGACACCGCATCCATTGTATGTTTTTTTAAACTATTCTCATCCTCCGGTGATGCAGCGAATTATGCGCATCAGAAAACTCTCTGCCGGTTCTAATGCAAACACCCCTGAACTGATAGATTTTTTATGACAGAGTGTAGTTATTTCATGCCACCAGAGTGGGAGTTACACAAGGCGACTTGGCTTTCCTGGCCTCACCGGCTTGAAACATGGCCGGGCAAGTTTGATCCAATTCCTGCAGTGTTTGGGGATATTACATCCTGGTTGAGTTCTTCCGAGGAAGTGCATATCAATGTTCTTGATAAAGCGATGGAACGTCAGGTGCTTGCATTGCTTCGCAATTCACGCCATGATCAGCTTGTGATGGAACGTGTTTTTTGTCATCTGATTCCAACTAATGATGCCTGGTGCAGGGATCATGGGCCGAACTTTGTGTTTCGTCGCACAAATGATAGAATTGAGAAAATTATTATCAATTGGGATTATAATGCCTGGGGCGAAAAATATAAATCCTATGCGGATGATAATGCTGTACCTGAAAGAATTGCAGCGTTGATGCAGTTGCCTTTTATTTCACCCGGGATGGTTCTTGAAGGGGGCTCTATTGATGTTAATGGAAAAGGTCTTCTTCTGACAAGTGAGGCTTGCCTGCTGAATCCTAATCGCAATCCCGAACTAAGCCGTGAAGAGATAGAACAGGCGCTTGGCAGGTATCTTGGTATTGAAAAAGTTCTCTGGCTTGGTGATGGTATTGTTGGTGATGATACTGACGGTCATGTAGACGATGTGGCTCGTTTTGTCAATGAAAACACTCTTGTTATTGCTGTAGAGGAAGATCCTTCCGATGAAAACTATGAAGCGTTGCAGGAGAATTTAAAGAGACTTAAGACATTTACAGATCTCGCGGGTAATCCGTTAAATGTGTTGACACTTCCCATGCCGGCTCCGGTTTATTTTAATGGAGATCGCCTGCCTGCAAGTTATGCAAATTTCTATATCGCAAATACAATAGTTCTTGTTCCTACCTACAGATGTTCTCGAGACCGCATTGCCATAGAGATACTTCAGGAATGTTTTCCTGAAAGAAAAGTTATAGGTATTGATTGTTTCGACTTGGTATGGGGGCTTGGCGCGATACACTGTATAACTCATGAAGAGCCCGAATTGCTTTGACCATCAGAATAAAATTGCTGAGACAATATTTATCTGTTTAGTGAGACAGTGTCTCATATTTGAAGATTCCTTTATTAATATGAGACACTGTCTCACGGAGCGCTTTCCTCTGATTGAAGGGCCTGAGAACATTTAAAACCTTATATAATAATTTGATACTGCTTTATGTGAGAAGTTTTTTTGCTTTTGGCATGGGAGTTGTAAGTATACTCTTGAAACTTCTCACGCCAGTGAGATTCGGTCAGGTGTAATGGGGGACACCTGGTCATGTAAAAAGCGGCTTTACAGCCGCTTTTTCATTTAGACTTTTTACACAACAGTATAAAGTTCAGGCGAACATGCCAGCGAGTGCTTTGCAGTTTTCCTCAACGATAGCTGCTGATTGCTGGAGAGCTTCAAGTTCAGATTCAGACAGGTTGATTTCAAGGATCTGTTCAACGCCATTTTTTCCAAGTTTGACTGGTACACCACAGAAGACATTATTAATGCCGTACTGACCTTCAAGACAGGTTGTGCAGGGGATAATACGCTTGCGGTCCTTGACAATTGCTTCGATCATTTCTACTGCTGATGCTGCTGGAGCATAGAATGCTGATCCGGTTTTAAGATGGTTGACAATTTCAATGCCTCCGTTTCTTGTGCGCTCTACGAGAGCATCAATTTTATCCTGTGGCAGGAGTTCGGTTAAAGGTATTCCGGCAACATTGGTATAATTCACGACCGGTACCATTGAGTCACCATGTCCACCGAGAACCAATGCGCTGATGTCCTGCATTGACACATCCAATGCTTCAGCAATAAAGCTTTTGTATCGTGCTGTATCAAGAACTCCAGCCATGCCGATAACGCGTCCTTTTGAAAGTCCGCTTGTTGTCTGGGCAACATAGGTCATCACATCAAGAGGATTTGATACCATCACGATGATCGGATTCTGAGAGTACTTCATTACCTGAGTTGTTACCTCTTTGATAATTGAGGCATTTTTCATCAGGAGATCCTCTCTTGACATACCAGGTTTTCTTGCAAGACCTGCAGTAATCAGAACGATATCTGAATCAGCGGAGTCTTTGTAGTCATTGGAACCTAAAACATGGGTATCGAAAAGACCGACGGGTCCTGATTCATACATGTCAAGTGCCTTACCCTGAGGGATGCCCTCTACGATGTCAATCAAAACGACTTCTTTTGCGAGCTGTTTTTCTGCGATACGAAGAGCTGCGGTCGCTCCTACATTTCCAGCTCCGATAACGGTAATTTTCATAAGAAATTAATTTTTTTTAAAGGTGTAAATTCAATCATTTTACAAATACAGTTGCTGATTCAGCAAAAAGTATTGACCATATAATAAAAAAAGCCGCCTGAAATAAGGCAGCTTTTATTTAGTATCGGCTTATTTTATTGCAAGTCAATTTCAACACGGGAGGATGTTGACCTGCTTTTTATTATTACGCCCGTTGCGGAAGGTTACAACACCATCAATCAGTGCGAAAATGGTGTGATCACGTCCTAATCCAGCATTATCGCCTGGTTTGATAACTGTGCCTCTCTGACGAACAATTATTGTTCCTGCAGCTACAGTTGAGCCTCCTGCTGCTTTAACTCCGAGATATTTCGGATTACTGTCGCGACCGTTTTTAGTCGATCCGCCACCCTTTTTATGAGCCATGAGAAAAAATTAACGTTAAAGATCCTGAACTTTTTTTTAAAGCGAAATGATTTCTATCTGAGTCATTTGTTGACGGTGCCCATTTCTTGACTGGTAGCGTTTTCTACGTTTTTTCTTGAAAACGATGACTTTGTCATCCTTGACATGACCAAGAACTTTTGCCTGAATGCTGCCGGTAGGATTTAGAACGGTATTTGCTCCATCAATAGCAGCCATGGTTTTGATGTCCATGGTATCGCCAATTGCAGCTTTTTGTTTAGGGACGAAAAGCGTATCCCCCTGTTTTACCAGAAATTGTTTATCGGAAATCTTGATCAGCGCCTGCATCGTATACAAATATTTTAGTGATAAAGGTCTCAAATATAGTATTAATTCGCTCAAAATCAAATATCCGAAAGAACATTAGATGCTTCAAAGATGAAAAACGCAATGAGAGTGCCAAGGGGATTGTATATCACTCTTTAATGCTTTTTGTTATGGTCTGAAAGTGATATATCACAGAAGAGTTAACGCCTCTTTTTGTGTGGGTTTGTTTATTTAGTTGCTCTGAAGTAGCTTGTTTTTCAAGAGCAGCGTCCATTGTTTCGCTGTAAATAGATTAATTGCTGATCAAGATGATATGAGCAAAGAAGAGGGTATTGTACAGAAAGAACATTCTCCGATGATGCGCCAGTATCTGGAGGTGAAAGAACGGTACCCTGATTTTTTGCTTCTGTTCAGAGTCGGGGATTTTTATGAGACCTTTTTTGAAGACGCGCAGCTCGTATCTGCTGCGTTGAATATCGTTTTGACAAAGCGCTCTGCTGAAGTCCCGATGGCAGGGTTTCCTCATCATGCAAGTGAGGGGTACATTGCCAAGCTGGTCAAAAAAGGGTTTAAAGTTGCTGTTTGTGATCAAGTTGAAGATCCTGCCTCGGCCAAAGGTATTGTGCGCCGTGAAATAACTGATATTATTACACCTGGTGTTACTTATAGTGACAAAATTCTTGACGATCGTCACAACAATTATCTTTGTGCAGTTGCTTTTGTAAAGGAAGGAAGATCCCTCTTTGCCGGAGTGGCCTTTATTGACGTGACCACCGCTGAATTCAGAATGGCAACGTTTCAGCCTGATGAACTTTCTGATTTTATTCTTTCGATTCACCCTTCGGAGGTCCTTGTATCTGCCTCAGAAAGAGAGCGCCTGGAACCTCTTAAAAAAGCACTTTTACGTGAGACTCTTGTTACTGAGCTTGATGCATGGATGTTCAGTGAAGATCAGACACAGGAGGTGCTTAGCCGACAGTTTAAAACTCACTCCCTCAAAGGATTCGGTATTGAGGGAAACCGTGCAGGCAGGGTGGCTGCGGGTGTTATTCTTCAGTATCTGGAAGAAACTCGTCAGAACAGCCTGCAGTATATTACCCGGATCGGGGAGTTGCATAGCAGTGAGTATATGACCCTGGACTTGCATACAAAGAGAAATCTTGAAATTATCTCTTCGATGCAGGATGGTACCCTGAATGGCAGTCTCCTTCAGGTTATGGATCGGACGCGAAATCCTATGGGTGCAAGGCTTATCAGACGTTGGCTTCAGAGACCGTTGAAAAAAATCGAGGAAATTCAGATGCGTCTTGATGCTGTTGGAGAGCTGGCTGAGAGCAAGGCGTTACGGGATGACCTTTCTGAACAGTTATCGGGAATTAATGATCTTGAGCGTTCTCTCGCTCGTATTGCAACTTTCCGAACAATTCCGAGGGAAGTTCGTCAGCTTGGAGTCTCCCTTTCTATCATCCCATCCTTAAAAAATCAGCTTCGTGATGCAGGTTCGGACAGGCTCCGACTCCTTGCCAAAACGTTGAAGCCTCTGGAGGAACTTGCTCGGCGTATTGAAGAGGCTATAGATCCTGAGTCGGGTGCTTCAATGCGTGATGGTGGGTATATCCGTGTTGGCTATCATGCGGAGCTTGATGAACTTCGGAACATTGCTTCGACTGCTAAGGATCGTCTTATGGAGATTCAGCAGGAGGAACGGGTAAATACTTCGATTTCTTCATTGAAGGTCAGTTTCAATAAGGTTTTCGGTTACTATATCGAAATAAGCCGAGCGAATCGTGATAAGGTTCCTCCTTATTATGAGAAAAAACAAACTCTTGTTAATGCAGAGAGGTATACCATTCCGTCATTGAAAGAGTATGAAGCAAAGATTCTCAATGCTGAAGATAAAAGTCTGGTTCTTGAAGCGCAGCTTTTTCAGGATCTTTGCGCGAATGTTGCTGAAGATGCTTCGACTATACAGGAGAATGCCGTTATTATCGCCGAAATTGATACCCTTTGTTCGTTTGCTCTCTCTGCCGATGAATACGGATATTGCAAACCGGAGATTATGGAGCATGAAAATCTTGTGATTGTTAATGGACGTCATCCTGTGCTGGAAAGAATGATGAGTCCAGATGAGCCCTATGTGCCGAATGATTGTTTTTTTGATGAAAAGCAGAAAATGCTGATTATAACGGGCCCTAACATGGCTGGGAAAAGTTCATTTCTGCGCCAGACCGGTTTGATTGTTCTACTTGCACAGGCAGGAAGTTTTGTGCCGGCTGAGCGTGCTGAAATCGGGCTTTTCGACCGGATTTTTACAAGGGTTGGCGCTTCGGACAACCTTGCTTCCGGTGAAAGTACTTTTCTTGTCGAAATGAATGAGGCTGCCAGTATTCTTAATAACGCATCAAGCAAAAGCCTTTTACTCCTTGATGAAATTGGCAGGGGGACCAGTACTTTTGATGGGATGTCGATTGCCTGGTCGATGAGTGAATATATCTGCCATTCGATTCAGGCAAGGACTCTTTTTGCAACGCATTACCATGAGCTTGCTGAACTTGAAACCCGTATCCCTGGTGTGGTGAACTACAATGCTACTGTTGTGGAAACAGCCGATACTGTTATTTTTTTACGGAAGATTGTAAGAGGTTCTACAGATAACAGTTATGGTATAGAGGTGGCTAAAATGGCCGGAATGCCTTCGGAAGTCATAACGAGAGCCAGGGAGATACTTGCAGGAATGGAAAAACGTGATGTTGAAATTCCACTTGACAGCCCTCCGAAGATCAAAAGCCTGCAGATCAGTTTGTTTGAAGAGTCTGATGCTCTTCTCCGTACTGCTCTTGAAACTCTCGACCTTGATCGACTGACACCGATTGATGCATTGCTTGAGCTGAAAAAACTACAAAAACTTGCAAGAACAGGTAGAATTAACTGATGAAGGGGGGTATGGAACAAGACAAGCAGGTGTTGCTCGTTTTTATTCAGGCTGACAGTGGCGTTGACGGGACTTCTCTTTTGGATAGTGCATCATCAGGATTCAGTTTTTTCAACTCACTGAAAGATAGTGTGCTGAGTAATGTTATCAGGCGTGCTCAATTTGCTATTCCTCCACTTGCATTGATGATTCTCAGTTCACAGAGGGTTTCTGGAGTCAGTCAGACAATCTGTGATCTTCGTTTTGAGAAAGTTCCTCTTGACCGTCACTGGGATATGGTCGGCATCAGTGTTCAGACCGGGGCTGTGAAGCCAGCTTTTGAACTTGCACGGGCACTTCGTTCAAAAGGGATAAAAGTTGTGCTTGGAGGGCCTTATGTAAGCATTTTTCCTGATCAGTGCCGCGATCATGCCGATGTACTGGTGATCGGAGAGGCTGACGATATCTGGAAAGAAGTGCAGAAAGATCTCCTCAGTGATTGCTTGAAGTCGGAGTATCGGGTTGGATCGTTTCCAGATCTTTCGTGTGATCGTGTTGTTGACAAACATGCGCTTGATATCAAAAGCTATTTTACCACCAATGTGGTGCAGACTACCCGAGGGTGTCCATATAGCTGTGATTTTTGCAATGTGCATGTTATGAACGGTCACAAGCTTCGCCACCGGAGCATTCCAGCGGTACTCAGGGAGGTAGAAGGGTTTCTGAAACAGGACAAAAGAATTTTTTTCTTTTTGGACGACACTATCAATGCTGACGAGTCCTATGCCGAAAAACTCTTCAGTGAACTTGTGCCTTTTGGAATCAGCTGGGTGGGTCAGGCTACCACGGCCCTCGGGGAAAAACCAAAATTGCTTGAAGCTTTTTCCCGTTCAGGGTGTGGTGCGCTGCTTGTTGGTATTGAAAGCCTCGATGATGGCAGTAATCATGCCCATCAGAAGTTTCATAACCCTTCAAACCGTCAAGTGGAGTGCATAAAAAATATTCGTAAAGCTGGCATTTGTGTCTATGGCAGTTTTATTTACGGCCTGGATGAGGATACCCTTGAGTTGCCCGGCAGGCTTGAGGCATTTATCGAGGAGACAGGTATCGATGTGCCTGGTATCAATCTGTTACGGCCGATTCCCGGTACCGGCGTATTTGATCGTTTGGCAGCTGAAGGTCGTCTGCTTCACTCGAGGGATGATCATGATGCCTTCAGGTTTTCATGGGGTCAGGAGATGCTTTATAAACCCCAGCGTATTTCTCTTCAAGAGTTCATCCCAAGCTATACGGCGCTGACCGGCCGGGTCTTCACTGTTCAGAATGCCTTGAAACGGGCTATGCGTGCTCCCCGGTTGCGCTCAGCCGTTCTCATGTTCAATCTGCTTTACGTTCACATGTATGGTCTTTCACGTAAAGATCTTCAGCGGCAGTTGCGGGAGCTTGCATGATGTTGTCTCCCTCCTTTGTGGGCCTCTATTGCAGATATATGCCTGCAATTTAAGGCAAATCTCTAAAATGATTTAACAACGATTCAGAATGTCAAGAAAAATTATGCTGCTTGGCAGCGGAGAACTTGGTAAAGAATTTGTTATTGCGGTAAAACGTCTTGGTCACTTTGTGATAGCTGTTGACAGCTACAATGATGCGCCGGCACAGCAGGTGGCCGATGAGCGTGAAGTAATTGACATGCTTGACGGCAAGGCTCTCGATTCAATTGTTGCTAAACATAAGCCAGATGTGATTGTGCCTGAAATAGAAGCAATTCGCACTGAGAGATTTTACGACTATGAACAGCAGGGTATCCAGGTTGTTCCTTCGGCTCGTGCCGCCAACTTCACCATGAACCGGAAAGCCATTCGAGATCTGGCATCGAAAGAACTTGGCCTTCGGACAGCCAGGTATCGTTACGCAGCTTCGCTTGAAGAGTTACAGCTGGCAGTCAGGGAAATTGGCATTCCTTCTGTGGTTAAACCGCTGATGAGTTCATCGGGTAAGGGGCAGTCAACAGTTAAAACCGAAGCGGATATTGAAAAGGCCTGGAACTATTCGCAAAGCGGCAAACGGGGTGACATTGCTGAAGTGATTGTGGAGTCTTTTGTGAAATTCCATACTGAAATCACGTTGCTTACCGTAACACAAAAAAATGGCATCACGCTTTTTTGCCCTCCAATCGGCCATCGACAGGAGCGAGGCGATTATCAGGAGAGCTGGCAACCCAGTGTTATCAGCGATGCGCATTTAAAAGAGGCTCAGGAGATTGCTGAAAAGGTTACTCGTTCGCTGACAGGGGCAGGAATATGGGGTGTGGAGTTTTTCCTCTCTGATGATGGTCTGTATTTTTCAGAACTTTCTCCTCGCCCGCACGATACTGGTATGGTTACGTTGGCAGGGACGCAAAACCTGACAGAGTTTGAGCTTCATGCGCGGGCAGTGTTAGGTATTCCGATTCCGGAAATCACTTTAATGCGAGCTGGTGCAAGCGCGGTTGTTCTTGCAGAAAGTACAGGCAAAAATCCTCAATACCTTGGTGTGGAAGAGGCTGTCATGGAACCACGTACCGACATTCGAATTTTCGGAAAACCGACGACCCGACCTTACCGACGAATGGGTGTAGCGCTGGCTTATGATCAATTGGGCTGTGATATACAGGGAGTGAAAGAAAAGGCGATTGCCAATGCCGCAAAGGTAAAGGTGATCAGTGAATGAGGCGGCGCCCGGCTCTCCATGTTAAAGAGAGCCTAAAGGATTTTCAGGAAATTGAGAGAATTTCGTCTTCGAGAAGCTGCTGGTTGTAGAGTTCTGCGTAGAGGTGTTGCAGCTCTAAAAGTTCTTCATGCGTGCCGCTTTCGGCAATTGTGCCATCTTTGAGTACAATAATACGGTCGCAGTTTTTCACCGTTGAAATTCTATGACTTATCAGGATGATGGTTGTGTCGGGCAGTTTCTGCAGAAGGGCATCAAAGAGGCGGGCTTCAGTATCGGTGTCGACTGCTGAAAGTGCATCATCGAGCACTAGAATGCTTGGCTTCCATGCAATCGCTCTCGCAATGCATGCTCTCTGTTTTTGGCCACCCGAAAGGTTGATGCCTTTTTCGCCGAGCATGGTTTCGAATCCATCAGGGAAGTCCTGAACATCATCATAGAGCATAGCAATTCGGCTGGCCTCAATTACCTGATCAGCATCATTGTCGCGACTGCCCCAGTTGATGTTGTTTTCAATGGTGTCGGAAAAAAGAAAATTCACCTGAGGAACAAAGCCGATGAGTTCTCTCAGAGTTTGCAGCGGCAGGTTTTTAATGTCGTGTCCATCAAAAAGCACGGCACCTGCGACAGGCTCGTAGAGTCGTGGGATCAGATTGACAAGAGTTGTTTTACCTGAACCGGTTGCGCCGACTATGGCTACTTTTGATCCGGCAGCAATGTCGAGGGTGATGTTTTTGAGTATGAGATTATTTTCGTGACCTGGGTAGTGAAATTTAACATTGCTGAAGGATACAGAACCATTAAAGCTTGCAAGAGTGTCCGTGCCAGCTTTTTCGTCTGTAATATCAGGTTTGATGTTGAAAATTTCATTCAACCGAATTTGCGCTGATGCGGCTCGCTGAATAATACTGGTGACCCATCCGATCGATATAATCGGCCAACTCAGCATGGTAACATAGACGATAAATTGAGCAATACCCCCAACGGTCATTTGCCCATCAATCACACCTACTCCACCCACCCATACAACAGGGAGCAGAGATAATGCGGTGAGGGAGGTAAGAAATGCAAAAAAAAGAGCCTGAAGTTTTCCAAGCGAAAGATTTTTACGGTAATATTCTTTATTGAGTGTTTCAAATCGTTTGACTTCAAAAGATTCCCGAGTAAAGCTTTTGACCACTCTGATGCCGGAAAGGTTTTCCTGAACCAGATTGGTTATCGCAGCATAGCTTTCCTGAATGCTTTTGGAGCGCTTTTGCATGGAGCTGCCGATTTTATAAACAGAATAACTTAAAAGAGGTGCTGGCAGCAGCGCGAAAAAGGTCAGTTTAGGAGAAAGGGCTATCATTGCTATCAGGGCGAAAAAAAGCCTGAAGAAGGTGTTCAGGGAGTACATGATGCCGGGACCGAGAAACTCTCTTATAGCGTTCAGGTCGTTGGTGCCTCTCGAGATGAGTTCACCAGTACTGGTAGTGTTGTAAAACTTACGGGGCAGTTTCTGCAGATGGTCGTAATAGTCGTTTTTCAGATCGAATTCGATCTTTCGTGAAGCGACAATAATATTCTGGCGTACGAGAAAGAGAAAGAACCCGCTCAGCAGTGCATAAAGAAAATACAGACCAGCATCATTAAGTACATCCCGGAGTACGAAATGCTTGTTCATGGTGTCGATAGCCTTGCCGATATATGTTGGTCCTATGACAGCGAAGAGGTTTGTAAGGATAATGTAGAAAAAGCCTACGGCAAGATTTTTTTTATACCTGAGCAGGTAAGGTTTCAGGCTGAGTAAATTTTTCATCCGTCATATTTTTTTGAAGTAACGGTATAATGTATAATAGAAATAGGGAAAACAAAATTTAACCCTCATCTCGGTTTTATGGCATTTGATTCAACCAAAAACTATTACTCGATCGGCGAGGTCAGTAAAATTGCCGGTATTCCCTCTTATCTGCTCCGGTATTGGGAAAGTTTTTTTAATGAATTGGCTCCGGCCAGAGACACAAGGGGGAACAGAAGATATACCAATCGTGATATTGCTATGGTTCTCAATATCAAGGAGCTGGTGCATGAAAAAGGATACAAGCTTGGAAAGGCGAGTGAAATTGTAAGAGGTATTCTCAACGACAGTGTCGGGGATCATAAAACCACGGAAATTTTAAAGCTGCAGAAACAGATCGGGCAGGAAAAGAATCGACATAATGTGGTTGATGAACGTCGTATGGTGCTTTTGCAGGAGATAAAGGAGGAGATTGAAGATATTCTTCACCTGTTTGGGTAGAGTTATACAGGTTTTGTATTTCGAAGGTTGAAAATAAAAAGACCGGCGTAGAGCCGGTCTTTTTAAGGTAAAACAGGGGACATTTACTGAGCGTACAGTACTTCGAACTGTCCTGTACCACCTTTACATACATGTTCAACCCAGCGAGCATATGCTCCACCACTCCAGCGATATTCCTCAAGGTTCTGGGAACGGTACTGTGGTGCTGCATAACGTACTTTGTAACCTTTAGGAAGAACGATTTTCAGCTGTGTATCAACGGTAAAGTCGTTGAATTTGCCTACCATTCCGTGGTGTACCAGCGGAATAAGAGGATGGTTAAGAATTCTGCGGAGACCACCGCCGGCATCAACTGAAACGCCAGGGAAATCGCCATCAACTTTAACTTCGATACCCTGAGAGTCAGAACGGAAACCAGCTTCTACTGATGCAGGGCGGGTGAGTTTGTCTGCAGGGAAAAGTTCTGCCCAGCGTGCAATAGAGTCGACAATACCGGATCCACCGTGTGAGAAGCGCCATCTTGTAACGCCAACAGGTCCTTTGTCGCCACTCTGGGTGCCGATGCTGTTGACTTCAATTTTCGAAATTCTCTGACCACCTTCATTCAGTGCTGTAAATGCTGGTCCGATAAACCAGAATTCGCGAATCCAGTCGTTGAATGAACCGGTTGTCTGAAGAGCCTTCAAGGTACCTTCCCATGTGTCGATAACATCGGGATTGTTAAGAGGTACTTTCATGATAATGTCGTGGAACTGACGTCCCTGCATGTAGATCGGATTCGGGACGTTTCTGCGGACTGCGTCTGAGCGGTAGTAGAAGAGGTTAACAACGGAGCCTTCAAAAGAGAAAGTGTGGGAGAAATCGCCTACAGTAACAGAGCCTTCACCGACACAAATTCTTCTTTCTTTGGTTTCATTAGCAATGTCAGCCTCGACAACCAGCTTGTTTTTTGTGCTGTCAACAATTGACTCAATAACAGCAGAAAACCTGACGAAGCCTTTTGCTGGATCGAGTGGCTTCACATTGATTTTGATGTTACAGTCAGCTGGTAGCAAGGGTAGTGCCGGTGGCACGTTAACCTTGGCCCGGCATTTTACTTTGCCCCATGAGCTAGAACCACCCTCAAGAATAATTTCATAATCTGAGTGTGCGGTGGTTGTGTCTTTGGTGCCGAAAAGAGCCATAATGAGTTCTCCTTTTTCTGATGGCGTTGAGATTGGAAATTTTTTTCAGGAAAGTACTTGGAGATTATTCCTGTTAAATAACAGATTAGAATAAATTTAAAGAATAAAAATCAATAATTAAAGTAAAATATGTTTGAAGGGATTATCTGTTTCCCTGAAATATCTTATACTTTCGGCAGCTTCCGGTTTAAGAAGGATTTTTTATCTCTTTTTTTTTCAGTTGTTAACTTTTTTATCGCCTGATGACCTCATTATCCCGGACCATGAACCAGTTGGGCAATTCGCGTTACAAAGCCTCAGTTTTAAGTGGTGTTCTTCTTGGTGTATCGTTTCCTACCTATCCTTTTATCCGCCTTGAATTACTGGCTTGGGTGGCTCTTGTACCGCTTCTTATTTCGCTTCGTTCAGTGGAGAAAGTGGGGGAGTTATTCCGACGAGTCTACATTGCAATGCTGATTTTTTGTGTAATCAGCCTCTGGTGGGTGAGTTTGGCGACCTTGCCGGGAGGGATTCTTACTCTTGTAGCACAGGCCTTTTTTTTGACGGTACCCTTGCTCGGTTTTTATACAATTAAAAAAACAGCTGGTTACCATTTTGCACTTTTTTCTCTTCCTTTTTTGTGGGTGGCATGGGAATGGGCTTACATGCAGCAGGATCTTTCGCTTGGCTGGCTTACCCTTGGAAATTCCCAGTCAAATTTGAATTTCATGATTCAGTATGTTGACCTTACTGGAGTATGGGGTGTAAGTTTCTGGATTGTATGGTTTAATGTGCTCGTTCTGCTCGCTTTGATCGGCAGCAGGAAGGATGCTTTGCGATCGGTTGCTTTTATGGCGGTTATGATTGTTGCACCGCTGATCTATGCTGCGGTGGTATTTCATCGGGAGGGGCTCGAAGGCAGAAAGGATTTTCAACTTCGGGTTACTCTTGTTCAACCGGATATTAATCCTCATGAAAAATGGCAGCGAAATAACAGCGCTGATATTATGGAGAAGTATTACCGCATGACGAACAGGGCTGTTCGTGAAAATCGGCCTGATCTGGTTATGTGGCCGGAAACAGCTATTCCATTTTATATCCTTGACAAAGCAAATGCTGATGATCTGCAAAACTTACGGTTATCCCTCAGAATGTGGAATACAGCTTTGTTGACTGGTTTTTCAGATATCATCTACTATCCTGCCGGTGGTCAGCCAGACACTGAACATTATGGAAAAAACGATCAGTCGGCGAACCGTTTTTTTGAGACTTATAATGCTTCGATGCTGCTTGTGCCTGGCAATGGTGCCCCTCAAATCTATAGAAAGATGCGCCTTGTTCCCTTTGCAGAGAGGGTTCCCTACGTTGATTATTTTCCCTGGTTAGGTAATTTGACCTTTTCTCTGGCAGGTATCAAAGGTTGGGGGAAGGGTCATGATACTACCATCATGGAGCTTCAATCTTCAAGGTATGGAAAGGTGAACCTTGCTAATATTATTTGTTATGAATCTATTTTTCCAGGTCTTGTGACTGAGTTTGTCCGTAAAGGAGCACAGGTTCTTACTCTTGTGACTAACGATGGCTGGTATGCAACTTCTTACGGTCCTTACCAGCACTTAGCTATTGGCAGAATACGATGTATTGAGAATCGCAGGGCGATGGCAAGGTGTGCCAATACAGGCCTTACGGTTATTATCAATAAGTATGGCCAGATAATTGATGAAATCCCCTGGTGGCAGGAGCAAACATTGACTGCCGAAGTCCCGCTTGAGACCGAAATGACTTTTTATACCAGTAATCCTGATATGCTTCCGAAAGCTGCCTTGGTGATTTCGGCGGGGTTATTTCTGTTTGGTTTTATAAAAGGCAGGAGAGGCTCTACAATCCGTAAGCCTTGATTTTTCTGTAGAGGGTCCGTTCTGTTATACCAAGCGCCTTGGCGGTTTGTCGTTTGTTTCTATGGCATACTTCAAGCGCATCTGCAATGGTTTTTTTTTCTATATCATCCAGTGAAAGAAGAAATTCAGGCTCATTTTTATGCTTGATTTCTCCAGTTGGCTTCTCCAGACTTGTGCTGGTGGGAGGCGCAATGACTGTTGATGTATCGGGCAAGAGGAGCGGGATGGGCGGCCTTGTTTGAACAAGATGCTGAAGCAGTTGACGGATTTCACCTATTTCCTGACGAAGCTGGATAATACTGCTGTAGATGATCTGCAGTTCGTTTTTTTCTGATTTGGACGGATCATGGACGAGACTTTTGTACCGGTTTCGCTGGACCAGATGTTTTTCAAGGATTTCCGGTGTAATGTATTTTCCTTTTTCAAGCACAAGTAAGGATTCTGTAAGGTTTCTGAGTTCTCTGACTTTTCCCGGCCTAGGGTTACGCATTAGCATTTCAGCTGCATCGGGGCTGAACCCTTCAAAGGTGATTTTATGCTTGTGTTCAAACTCATGAATGAATTTTTCAGCAAGCAGAAGGATGTCTTTACCTCGCTCTCTGAGAGGAGGAATTTGGAGTTCAACACTGCGCAAACGGTAGAAGAGATCTTCCCTGAAGTTTTTTTCAGCTACGGCCTGATACATGTTTTTGTTTGTAGCGGCAATGATGCGTGCATCGGAATAGATTGTTTCTGATGATCCTACTCTTTGAAATTCGCCGGTTTCGATAACCCTGAGAAATTTCACCTGTGTTTCAAGGGGCATTTCTCCGATTTCATCAAGAAAAATCGTACCTCTGTCGGCACTTTCAAAGTACCCCTTTCTGCTTTGTACCGCTCCGGTAAAGGCTCCTTTTTCATGGCCGAAAAGTTCGGATTCCAGAATACCCGCGGGAATGGCGCCACAATTGACAGGGATAAAGCTTTTATCGGCGCGCAAGCTGTTAGCATGGATAAAGCGTGCCAGCACTTCCTTGCCAGCACCTGTTTCACCGATGATCAACACCGTTATATCGGTTTCAGCAACCTGAAGAGCCAGTTGCTTGAGCTGGGAGATCAGGACTGATTGTCCGATGATTTGAGTCTCTCGTTTCATCAGGGTGTTTCGCCTAGGATTCAATTTGTACTGCTTTTTATTCAGATTGAATTATAATGGTCTTGAACGGCAGTTTTATTGCTGCATCCGAGACATCCTCATTTGAAGTATAGTGCTTTTTCAATTGCACTTTATATATCCCGCCCTTTTGTACGATTTCAACTGGAACAAACCGAGAGATTTCTTTTGCAAGAGTTTCTGCATTCTTGCGGTTTTCAAAACTTCCGAACTGCAGCGTGAAAGTTGTTGGGCCGGCAGCGGTCGTGTCTTCTTTTGATGCTTCAGCAGAAGGTCGAGGTGGTGGAGGTGCGATTGATCGAGGTTTAACGGATTGTTTTGTGCTGTCCTCCTTTAGAACGGAAGAACGCGAAGCATGCAAGCGGGGCTTGGACGCGTGCTTTGTAGAGTCCGCTATAACAATTAAGGGTTGCCGTTTAGGTGCATGTATCGGAAGAGATCGTTTTGTCAAGGTGGGAGCAGTGTTATTCAGTGCCAGGGTATAAGCGTCTATCCGTGAGTTACTGAGCTTGTTGAGTACAGGATCCGGATATTCCCGTAACTGCTTTCGGTAAAGAGCGATTGCCTGCGGGCCATCTTCAGTAAAAAGAGCTTCCAGTACTGTTTTTTCAGAAGGGATTGTGACTTTTTGTCGAATATTTTCTAACAAATAAACTTTACCCTCAGCGACATCCTGCTGTATCTCCTGAGCATAAGATTGTTCATCGGCAGCATGCAGCATGGATGGACTGAAAAGCGTGACAGAAAGAGCAAGACTCAGGTATGCAGTGCGTTGACGGATCAAGTAGATCGATTGGTCATAAAACATGGTATTATTGTATATGTTCAGCGTTTCCGTTGTTTTCCGTCAGTAGACATGAATCTCAAGTAGGTGAAGATATATATCTTGTTTCTTTATATATCAGTAGTGTACGAGGAAAAAATAAAAGGTTGCAATACTGGATCTAGGTATGTTCAGTTAACTTTGTAAACGGCCATTTGGTCAATAACGGAATTCTACCCTCAAATTTAATCGAAAGTTGATTGATAACCGATCCCCAGTTCCGAATTGGCATCGTCCATTTTTTCGCAATATTCTGCAAAGCTAAATAAATCAGTTTTATGATCGATTCGTCATTAGGGAAAATGACCCCTTGGTTTTCAAAACTTTCCGCAATGACCGGTTCAGGGACGTGATCGCATTTGTTGTATAGATGACCGTTCAAATTTCGGCCGGGTATGAGAAAAACGGAATAATGTTATCCCAGTGCCGATGCCAGAGTTGGCTGACTATTGGATATTTGCCATTCCATTTATCTTCAAAGGCTCGCAAGCTCAGCTCTGTTTCTTCCAAAGTTTTCGAACCGTACATAATTTTCAGGTCGGCACAATGCATCTTGCGATCTTTCCATAAAACATATTTCGTGGAGTTACAGAGCATGTGCACTATGCAAAGCTGAACTTCCGTTTCAGGATAGACAGTTCCAATGGCATCAGGGAACCTGACAAGTCCGTCAATGGCGGCGATAAGGATATCCTGAACACCGCGGTTTTTCAATTCCGTCATCACTCTGAGCCAGAACTTGGCTCCCTCATTCTGCGAGATCCAGAGTCCCAGAGGTTCTTTCTGATCTTCCATAGTGTCTGCCAATGCAAGATAGACTGCTTTGTTGATGACCTTGCTATCTTGACGACTTTTGATTACGATGCAGTCGAAATAGACAATCGGATAAACCGAATCTAGTGGTCTGCTCATTCATGTCGGCTTCAAGCGCCTACTCGATAAAGCGCTTCTTGAGGACATTAAGCACCACCCTTAATCAAATAAGGCTTGTGATCCGCCGCTTTCCCTGATCAACTGGTCGATCAGTGCCTTCTTGCTATTGGGAATCTGCATTTTCTTTTTGGCCATAATTGTTCACCTTTTTACATGATAGGAAACTATGACCGTTTACACACTTTTTCTAACAGACTCCTACTGTTAATTTTTTTCATTAAAGTATTTTTTTTATAACTCATTATCATCTATCCACTTTTTCCCCCAGAAGATGCTTCTGTTATAGCACCTGAACACTTAGTGGCTGTTGTGATATTCAGGTGTTTCCTCTCTTTTGTAATACGAAGTTTTAAGTGTCTAGTTGCGCGTTTATCGTCTCAAACTATTTGCTATACAGTTAGATTTTTTCTGCTGATGGTGATAGTTAAACTTTCAGAACCCGATTGAGTCCCTTGATAGTGACAATGCGAATTATTGTTCATAATTATCGACGTATAAAATTTGTACATAATCGTGATTGATTGTAAATAAAAGCACCGATGTCCGGCGTTAAGTCTTTTTAATTTTATGAAAAAGACTGTTTACAAATAGTTGCACAGATCCGCATCTGGATATCGACGAGGATCGCAATTATGATATTAACAAATAAATAACAATCAGCTATGTCAATTACTACTACAATAACAGGTACTACAGAGCAGGTAACGTTGGACTCGGAAGGACTTTGGGTGAATCCTACATCTATTGATGTGACCAATTCTACAGTTACTTCCGAAACGATTACATCAAATGGCACCGCTACGAACTACACTCATTTATTTAATAGTGGCGGTAATGTGAATGTTCTTACCATTACAGGTAATACTTTTTTTTCAGATGACAGGACGGATGGGTCATTTGTTTCTCAGCTTAATTCAATTAATGCGAGCCCCGATACCGGTGGTATCGACATTGATACGTCCTTGGGTATTCTTAAATCAACATTCACCTTCACTGGTGGATCAGGTGTATCCATCCTGTCAATAAGCAAAGCAAGCTTGGATGGATTAAACGCGGGATTTCAGTTGAACGGTGGTTTAGCAACTTCGGGTAATGTTCTCGGTATTGGCGGGTTGAGTACTCTTACCGGTACATCAGCTTCAATTGGTGAGTACAAGAGTCTTAATGCGACTAAAGGTTTTCAGATTCTTGGTGTGGGTGGAACGGGTAACAATGTAGTGATTAATGATGCTTTCCTAACTAATGGATTTGCTACACACGTTGTTGATGGGCAAGATGGTGGGTCATTTACTGTAACCAACATTGGCAAAACTTATACATTGGATATCTTTAATAATGGATACATTAATCCTCCTCAAGTAAGTTATAATCTTAGTTCAGCCGCCGCAACACAAACTGCGTTGACGATTAATCTGATACCTAATTGGGGACCTTTACCAGAACAGTCCCCTTCTCCTCTTGCTGGTTTGAATGTTGGAAAAGTGACGACTACAGGTGGCATTTCAAGTGTGGCACTTGTGTCCAATATTGCAACATCTGTCAATATTATTAACACTTATCACGGTTCAGATAACCAGACACTGACGATCACCGGTAATGAAGCTTTTGCCATTCTTGGCATGACACCGAACACAACAAAAGGTGATACGATCAACGCTTCCGGGTTTACCCAGGATTTGACCTTGGGTACTATTGGT
>JAPLFE010000082.1 GCA_026390855.1 Chlorobiales bacterium
ACACTCCTTCCTCCCTCAGTTCCCCTTTTATAATCTCTTACCTATTTTCAAAATAGTTTTAAGATGTTCAGGATTATGGGCATCAGTACCAAGATGGGTATAGAGCCCTGCCTTTTCAAAGGCTTCCGCTTTCTTCTGTACGTATCTACCATACAGGCCATGGAAGCTGCCGAGATTGGCCTGGAACTGACAGCCGATATCCTGGAAGTACCTAAGGAGGTTGACTTCATTGTCGACTGGAGCATTTCGGGTGATCCATGAATCCCAGAATTTTGATTTTTTTCCCCCCTGATCTGCCAATTCAAGCAGATTGCAGCGTTCGGGGTGTGCAATGAGTGGCACATAACCCCGGCAGGCAACTTGAAAAAGAATTTCTTTTACCAATTCGATTGCGATGAAAGCGGGAATCTCAACCAAAAACAAATTGGTACCTTCGAGGAGCAGGGGCTGCTTCAGATGATCCAGAAGGAATTCGTCGAGGTAATGTTCACGACCGACAAGCAGTTTGATGGCGATATTTTCGCGATCAAGTTCAGCCTGAAGTTTGCAGCGTGCATCGAAAACGTCGGTAGATGATGCTTCATACTTGCCTCTTATATGATGCGAGGTACAGTAGATTTCACGATATCCAGCTTCATGAAACAATCGAGCCATTGAGAGTGCGCTTTCCAGAGTTTCAGCACCATCGTCAATACCCGGAAGAATATGGCAGTGATAATCCTTCACCCGCTCTCGAAAAATCAGGCGAGAATCATCAGGTGGAACAGTTGAAAGAGTCATACTCGTTGCTCCATCATCAATCAATCAAGAGTTGAAGAATTTAATCTGACCGATTTTGTGCAACAGGTTTTCAACCATTGGCGGCAGGTTCCATCTTTTCTTTTTCTTCTTATGCTCCTCACCATACCCATACCCATAACCATACCCATAACCATACCCATGACCGTAGCCATAGCCGTTAGCACCATACCCATAACCGTAGGCCATACCTCGCAGCGTTTTATTATTGAACACAAAACCTGCGACCGGCGCATTGGCATCACGAAGTAATTCGAGTGTACGCAGCGCTGACGCGGAGGGCACCCTGGCGCTTTCCAGAACAATAAGCACCACATCCGCCATTACCGTAAGCATAGCAGTATCGGGCACTGGCAGAATCGGGGGGACATCAATGATAATCTGGTCATACATCCCCCTGAGGCGCTCGATCAGATCACGCATGGCTTGTGAGCCAAGCAGGATGGATGGGTTCGGCGGAGTGTTGCCAGCCGGGAGAAAACTCAGATTTGAAATATCTGTTTCATGAAGCGCTTTTGAAAGATCAGCGTCACTTGACAACACCTCAGACAAACCAGGGCTCTTTGATATATGAAGCCATTTATACTGCTTCGGCTTATGCATATCACAGTCGATAAAAAGCGTCCGAAGCCCCGTCTGGGCCATGGTTATGGCAAGGTTACTGCTTATGGTACTCTTACCCTCTCCGGGAAACGAACTGGTTAACATAATGACCTGCTTATTTTTTGAGACACGGGAAAAGTAGGTACCTGTCCGAAGTGCACGGAAAGCCTCTGCAACCATAGAACGTGGATCAGTTTGGGTTACAAAAGCAAGGCTATCATTATCAGTCACCTTTTCTTTGTCGTCAGATCCAAGATAGGGAATCGTCGAAAGATGGGTAATCCTCAGAAGTCTCTTGGCCTCTGTTTCATCTTTGATGCTGTCATCAAGATTCTCCATAAAAAAGGCAAGACCAACTCCGACTACGAGCGCTCCAACAAAACCAATCAACAGGTATTGCAGTTTCTTTGGCTTGACCGGCAGATCCGGCGTTATAGCTGTATCAATAATATTAATGTTAGTAATCGTAGAAGCCTTCTGGATACGGGCCTCTTCATGCTTCTGCAACAGAAAGGTATAAATATCGCTACTGACCTTTGCCAGGCGGGTATAGTGGGCAAGATCGCGCTCCGTAACAGGAAGCTGCTTAAGCTTCCCTTCAAGTTTTTCAAGTCGCTGGTCGACGTTCAACTCCTGTGCCGAGAGGTTTCTCGCACCGGTTTCGTAGGTGGCCCTGATCTTACGCTGCAGTTCATTGATCTGGGACTGCACCGTTTCAACTGCAGGATGGTTTTTGGTGTAGGTAACCAACAGCGATTTTTTCTGCACCTCAAGCTGCGCAAGATCTTTAGCCATTTCAGCAACCAGCGGATCGTCCTTCATCACTGCCGGTGAATAGGACTTTCCTTGAGCCAAGCTTTCTTTCTGGGAGGTCAATGCAAAATCCAACTGCTTTTTCTGCAGGTTGATGGCAAACCTTTCT
>JAPLFE010000163.1 GCA_026390855.1 Chlorobiales bacterium
CGATTACTATGCAGCAGCGCTGTTAAGAGATCTTTTGCTAAATCACAAAGAAAAGTTAAGTAATGTACTTGAAAGTGATTTTGACCTTCCGCTTTACTCATTAACTGATGATGCATACTTAGATGCTATTCCTGATAACAAAGACTTAAAGCATGAACTTAATCGTAATAATATTATTTACAGGGAATCCATCGGCCAGCAGAAACCATATAGGTTTACAGACGTTATGCAGTGGTATGCCAGAGTGGCTAGTGGCTTAAAAGTAAAACTTCATTATTCTAATGAACTAAAAACCTATGATTCCCAATCATTAAATGATCGTGATAGGAAATTCATGTTAACATGCCTTAATAAGGTGTTGTATGGCACAGCCACAGTTGTTCGTCGTGCTCTTGAAAAAAATCATATCAAGACAAACGATATGATTTGCAAAACAGGTACATCAGAAAAATCTGATCAACACAGTAATTCCTCAAGTTCCTTTATTCTATCAAAAGGTAACTATACAATCGGAGTGATGTTAAAAGGAACAATTCCGGATAACAATAATAAATTAGCAGCAAAGGATTTATTCGTCACTTTAATTCCTGTCCTTACAAAATATCAGGTTTTACAATAACTGATTTTCCATTGTCCTATGATTGATGCAATACGGCGCATATCGTTTAATTTATTTATCGGAATTCTTCTTCTGATCTTGACCCCCGCGCTGTTTAAGACGTTTTCCTTATTGTCAGTTGAGTTCTGTAAGAACAGTTACTTTTACCCTATGGCGGTAGGCACGGTCCTTGGTTTATGTGTTGAACGATACTTGAACAAGCATTTTCCAGAGGTAGCCGTTTTTGAACATGAATTTACTCATGCCATAGCAGGACTCCCATTTGGTTTTATCCCAACTGGAATTTCAGTTTCCCGTTATAATGGTGGAACTTGTCGCCATATTTTCTACCCTGTAGGCCCATTCAAAACATTATACCCTCTTTCATCGCGTTTTGTCAGTTTGGCTCCTTATTTTCTGCCGACATTCACTGTCATCATGGTGTTGTTTAGACCTATGACCCCCGCAACGTGTCAACCATGGTATGACATTTCTATAGGTGCCACGTTTGGTTTCCATGCCCTGTCAGGCTTTTTCGAATTGAAGAGGAACTATACTAATCGCAATATTATCAGCTTTGCATCTGGTGAACTGACAAAATCAGATATCGGGAAAACAGGTATGTTATTTTCCCTGGTATTTATTGCAGTCGCTACCATTATAGTTCATACCTTGGTTTTGGCTGTCATCGTAAAAGGTTATCAAGGTTTTGGCTTCTGGATCAAAGAAACATTCCACTACACAAACTCTTTTACTTTACCAGTAATTGCATCGCACCTGTTCCATTAATCCTTTTCTTTCTTAGAAATAGGACGTAGCGTGCGGATTTACTCAACTACGCTTTTTATATGAGCGTTCAGTTGTTTCCAAAAACAAATTTCTGTGGCATCATCTCCCAACCATGCATTGGCATTATATCCTACAAGAAATAGTTTCCTGCAATCTAACAGCTTCCCCTCCAATAAGCTGGCATCCAACTGATCTGGTCAAGAATCTGACTGACCCGCATACCATTGATTGAAGTATCAACAACCATTGCTAGGCTTTCCTGGACGTGAGCCCGTAAAATGGGACCACTTGGTTGTGGAAAAAATGATTAAAATCAACCAAGGAGGTTACACGCATGAAAACCAAGCGTTACAGTACAGAACAGATCATCAGCATCCTGAAAGAAGCCGATTCGGGTATGCCCGTCAAGGATCTTTGCCGCAAACACGGTGTCAGCGATGCGACGATTTACAACTGGAAATCGAAATACGGCAGCATGTCGGTCAGTGAAGCACAACGGCTCAAGGAACTTGAAGATGAGAACCGTCGCCTGAAAAAGCTGGTCGCTGACTATGCCCTCGACATCCAGATGCTCAAGGAGATCAACTCAAAAAAATGGTAACGCCCGAGGTCAAGCGCAACGCGGTAAGGCACTTGCATGAACACTTCGGGCGGAGTCTCAGAAAGCTCTGTATTCTGGTTGGCCTGAGCCGAACGAGTTGGCATTACCAACCAAAACCTGATACCAATGAGCCGATACGGCAACGGTTACGGGAGTTGGCTGATGAGCGAAAACGTTGGGGCTACCGTCGACTGCATTACCTGTTGAGACGAGAGGGATTTCAAATCAACCATAAGCGAACTGAACAGCTTTATCGTGAAGAGAATCTGATGCTGCGGGTAAAACGTCGCAGAAAAACAGCTGCCGATACTCGGGTTGCGCCGCCGAAACCGGAACGCAGGAATCAATGCTGGGCAATGGACTTCATGAGTGACAACCTCTATAATGGCCGTCGGTTCAGGGTGCTCAACGTTCTGGACAGTTACAGCAGAGATTATCTTGGCTTCGAAGTCGATACATCAATCAATGGCAATCGGGTATGCTGTGTTTTGGAAAGGATTGTCTGGTTCAAAGGTATGCCGGAAATGATTACGGTCGATAACGGCCCTGAATTCATCGGCAAAGCACTTGATGCATGGGCGCATCGTCATGGAGTCAAACTGGTATTCAATCGCCCTGGTAAGCCGGTCGACAACACTTACATCGAAAGCTTTAACGGCAGGCTCAGGGACGAATGCCTGAACATTAACTGGTTTTTGAGTCTTGATCATGCCCGGGAGGTCATCGGGCAATGGCAGGAGGATTACAATTCAATTCGCCCGCACAGTTCTTTAGGAAGGCTGACACCGGAAGAATTTCTGGCTCAGCAAAAGAATTTTTACCAAGAAGAAGTGGTCTTATAAACGGGGGCACGTCCTCCTTTGTAAACACTTCTAAAATGTTCAGTAACCTGATTTTTCTTCCGTTGGCAAAGTTATCACTCATAAAGTCCATTGCCCATCGCTGATTTAGGTGCTCAGCTAACAGCAAATAACCAGAATTTAATAATAGATAGAGGGGAGATACTTCAGAAAGCGGATGAATTAAGATTCTTTGGAACCTCAGGAAAAACACGAAAGTCAGACCTTCAGCAGTACAGATGGTTTTAAACTGATGATTAGTCTCAACAGGAGGAGAACACCAAACCGGTCTAAAAATTGGTTTAATAAACTTTGCATTTTCATCACTATGAGTGAGCTCCAGATAATATCAACTAACCCGATTCCAATAATAGATAGAAAGGTGAACCTCAAAAAAAAAGAGAGAATATGGATTGAATGTTATGAGGGGGTAAAAGTTCTTCTCCCCGGAAAGGGTCAACAAGCAAGAATATTGGGCGTGCCAGGTCTGTTTTCCGAGTAAGAATCCAGAAACGTTAAAACTTTTTTTGGGAAAAATATGAAAGATCATCATGAGCACATAGCGGTATCATCCTTCGAAAGTGAGGGGATATGGCATTCCGTATCTGCGCTTAAATTAAATGGTCTTTTGCCGGTGCGTCTGGCTATGGCAGAGCATGGTGTGAGAAATATTGATCGTTATACTGAATTAATCTGGCAGCGGCAAGCTTTATGGTTAAACACTTTTCTTTCGCCGGGCTATCTTTTACCTAATGGCGAAACTGTCCAACGGCAGATAGAGTGAAGTGGACCCCAACCACGAGACAAAAAGGGGCCGAGTTTAAGTTAGTATCCTGACCTGTTCATGCAGCGGAAAGGCACTGCTCCTTTGTTACTCCAGCCAGTTCTTCTTTAAGCTTTTTCTCCTGATACTTATCGACG
>JAPLFE010000092.1 GCA_026390855.1 Chlorobiales bacterium
GTATTTTTCTGAACGAATCACAAGATTCATGGCATTATACTTTTCCCAGTCCTCATTGGTAATCCATCCGTTATTCTTGTATTCCCAATACATCGATGTTCCAGGATACGGGGTAATAATTTGAAAAATCGGCATAAACACATTGTTTTTACCAACAAACTTTACGAGGTTATCCATATCCTCAAAAGTGTCAAGAGCTGGATTAACCAAAAAATTACCCTGAACATTCAAACCTGCCTGACGGCACTCCTCAATCAACCGGGAAAATTTATCTGCAGAATTCACATGACCCTTATTGTAAGCTTCAAGGGTACTTTGATTTATGGACTCAAACCCGACAAGTACCATGATGCATCCCGCCTCCACAAGCCTCCTGACAGTCTCCTTATCTTCAAGAAAATTGATGCTGAAAAAAACGCTGAAGTTGATATTGCACTCCTTAATCAGTTCAAGTGCCTCCCATAAACGTTTTTTACTCACACCAAGGTTTTCGTCAGTAAGCATGAACCAAGGTTTAGATGATTTTCCCTTAGGTTCAAAAAAAACTCTTTTAGCAGTTTCAATTTGTTTCTTGAGTTCCTCAGGCTTCTGTGCCCTGTAGAGTTTCCCTGTAAAATTCGGGGTGACACAGAACGAACACTCATAAGGACAGCCACGGGTTACATAGATAGGGATAGATTTTGTTCCATCAACTTTTCCTCTTTTCGAGGCTTTTGCAATCCGTTCATAATCAATCGGTATGATCTCTTTTACAGGAGGGAAGTCTTTGGAGTCGTAGAGTGGTTTCAAGCGGTTCAAAGCAACGTCTTCAAGTACTGTTTCCCAAAGGTTCTCTGCTTCACCGCATACGATACAGTCAGCATGGACTCTGGCTTCTTCCATATTGAAAGAAACATGCAATCCTCCGAGCATCACCTTTGTTCCTTTTTTCAAAAACGCATCAGCAATTTCATAACCTCTTGTCGCATCAATTGTTCGCGACGTTATACCTACAAAATCATAATCACCGTCATAATTGATTAAGTCGCCAAAATGTTCATCAACAATCTCAATATGATGGTGTTTCGGAGTAAGGCTTACAAGTACACCTATAGCCATATTAAACAATGGCTTCTGATTTGTTTTCGAATCTTTCTTGCCTTTCGGGGCGATGAGTAGAATTTTAAGGGGCTTAAGACGAGGAGTTTCAGGGTTACTCATGCTTGAGTGCTTTGTTTAAATCGATTGTAATCAATAAAATAAAAATAGTCATATCACGCTTACTCAAGCCTTTCATATCTGGCTTGAGTACAGGATTTCCAAGTATGGTTTTATGTCTTATCAATAATCGAAATAAACAGTGTCCCCGTGTAGTGATTCATTATTTACAAGCTTTATGAATGTGAAACAAAACTTACTGTAAATGCACATCCCGTTACTTTTTTCGTAGCAGGCTCAGTTCAACACCTTGTCATAATCCTTTCGATGTTGGTTCTTGTCATGCTGGTTAAGATCAAAGGGAATATGAAGCCATTTGTCTTTGAAAAATGCATCCCCAGGCTCAAGCCCAGTAAGACTGATCGGAAGAGTAATAATCTTACGTTGATTTGCGATATGTATATATAACTCATCACCGGTAACCCAAACGTCGATATCGACTGGATTGGCAAACATCATCTTCAACTGTACTTCATAGATGTTGCCGTTGCGAACAAACTTGATCGGCGGCTCATCATACATCATATCTGAAGGATCGGTATCACCATACATATCTTTCGCAAAAAGCTCAAGTGAAGCCAGCCCGACAATTTCTTTTTCGTAATATCTGAGTTTTTTAACCGGAAGAGGGGAGAACCCTTCTTCTATTTCCCCAAGATACTTCTGCTGAATAGCTTTCCACTTTTCAAGATATCCGCTGTTCTCTTTTGTATCAAGCAGCCTGTTAACCAGCACCATATCCACCTTGAATCCATAAAGGTTGAGATAAGTAAGGGCACGCATGGTCTCTTTGATCGACATTTTCTCAGCATTCATCACCAGACGCACTGTCGATTTCACATTATCAGTAAGAATTTCTCGAATGTCGACAAGCTCATCAAAAACCTGATCTACCGAATCAACTGCATCAGCCGGTGGTACATAAAATGCAATTTTATCACCCATCTTTGAAAGAGGCTTACTGAGCGGCTTGATAATATATTTTGTAACATTTTTCACTGCTTTCATGCCCCATGCAAGGGTATCAGGAAGGGAAAGAAGTCTTAAAGTTTCTCCAGTCGGGGCAGTATCGAGCACGAGGACATCATAGAGGCCGGAGGCTTTGTATCGCTTTATTCTCAAGAGCGAAAACAGCTCCTCCATTCCAGGGAGAATGGTCATTTCATCTGCCATAACCCCTGAAACTCCCTGCCCCATAAATATTTTAGTATAAAACTTCTGTACGGACTGCCAATTTTCCTTAAGGTCAACATAGGGGTTTACTTCAATGGCATAAAGGTTTTCCTTGATCTTTGTCGGTTCAGATCCAAGATTAAGGTTAAACGAATCTGAAAGACTGTGTGCAGGATCAGTTGAGAGCACAAGGGTACGGTAGCCCAATTGCGACAAACGGACAGCCGTAGCAGCAGAAACACTTGTTTTGCCTACTCCGCCTTTACCTGTAAAAGTTAAAATACGCATAAATATGGCATTGGGTGAGTTAATTCAAAAACACTCTACAATACTTTGAGCCAACTCCATTGGAAAATGTATGTATTCGCTGATCAGGATACTAAAAACACCAAAAGCGCTTCAATGGCATGTTCAGAAAAACTTCTTCTTCACGAACCAACATCGCCTGAATTTAGAACATTGTTGGAAGATACTGAAGGATCCCTCATCTCTGGATTCACTAGTAGTACTATCCTCGTAATGAGCAATAATTTAATAAACTTTAATATTAATCATTGACAGAAAAAAAAACAAAAGATTTCCTCAAAGGAAATTTCTCAAGCGATAAAGTCATTTTGCTGGAATTCTCTTTCATGCAAAAAATTGCTGCCCGGGTAAGATAGAAATTCTTATAAATTTCTTAGCTTCAAAGCAATTCTTCGGTTTAGAATGAAAAGAAAACGTGACATTTTTGTCAGATATTTACAACCTGAGGGCATCAATATTCCTGAACTAGAGATGTTCATTAACGTTAACTATGTCAGAATTACTTAAATACACGACCGTGTTTGCGCCGGTAGTCTTTTTTGTTGGAGGCGTTTTTATTGTCATGCTTCTTAACAAGTTTATAGGAAAACAGTCCTCCAATAAAAAATCAAGTTAAGGTTCGCAGTCACTCCCACACATTCTAAGATGCCCGCATCCCGGCAAAATTGCCCAGCATGGGCTAGTGACGCTTACGGTTGCGAGAGATTGATCGTTAAGGATAACTGGATTTAATGATAAGGGTTTAAGCCTGCAGTTTCGTTGCATTGTGCTTGTGTCATATACTGTACAGAGAACACAAGATGATGAGAGGGCGGTGGCGCAAGGTGAGGTTATCGTTTCAGTATTTCAAGCATAAGTTCAAGCAATGCGGCTTTGTTGATGGGTTTGGTTATAAAGCTGTCACAACCTGCTTCCATTGCTTTTTTCCTGACCTCCTTTGAGGTAAAAGCAGTCTGGGCAATGATCGGTAATTCAGGACGCAACTTTTTGATCTGCCTGGTCGCCTCGAATCCATCCATCACAGGCATTTTCATATCCATCAGTACAAAATCAATTTCAGGGTGGAGTTTAACCAGTTCCACAGCTTCCTGGCCATTAAAGGCCGACATGATGGTTGTCTTGTCACTTTTCAGGTGGGTAGTAAGTACTAAGTTACTCACCTTGTCATCTTCAGCCACAACAATAGTCAGACCAGGAACAAATTTAGCGAGTTCCTGAATGCTCGTAGAACTCAACTCTGCCTTATAGAGTCTTGGTGGGGTATAGGGTAGAGTAAAAGCGAATTTACTTCCTTTCCCTGTTTTTGATTCTACACTAATAGTCCCACCCAACATTTCAATGTATGATTTGGAGATGCTCAATCCCAGGCCGGGCCCTTCATGATGCCGTGTTAAGGAGTTGTCTATCTGGTGGAATCGCTCAAAAATCATCTCTTTCATGTCTTCAGGCATACCTATACCTGAATCGTTGACATAAAATTCAAGCATGTTATTCTTTCTGACGTATCCGAAATCAATGTCACCCTTATGGGTAAATTTCAGGGCATTCTGGATAAGGTTCGTACAGATCTGTTTGAGCTTTAAACTGTCGGTTTCAATAATGCTTTCACTGTCGGGAAGTCCAGGAGTATAGTTCAGATTTAACCCTTTTTCTTTGGCTTCTTTTTTGAACAGAGCATAAAGATCTTCTAACAGCTTATTGACAGGGGTTTCAGTTATGTGCAACAAAGTTTCACCAGCTGCAATACGGGAAATATCAATAAGATCATTAATGAGGCTCAGCATGCGCTCACCGCTCTGTTGAATGAGGTCAACATATTCAGCTTGTTTCTCGCCCGATAACTTATGTTCTTTCAAAAGCTTTGAAAAACCAAGAATACCATTCATTGGAGTGCGTATTTCATGGCTGATATTGGCCAGAAAAGCTGTTTTTAACCGGTCACTCTCCTCGGCTTTTTCTTTAGCCTTGATTAATTCATCCAGAATTTTTTTATGCTCAGTAATATCCTCCTTTACAGCTACAAAATTTGTTATGAGACCCTCATTATTTAGAATGGCCGAAATAGTTGCTGTCTCCCAGTAAAGTTCCCCATTTTTTTTCTTGTTTTGCAGTTCCCCACGCCATACTTCTCCTGAAAGAATTGTTTTCCACAGATCTTCATAGACGCTATCCGGCATCAAGTCTGATTTAAGAATCCGTGGATTTTTTCCGATAGCTTCTTCAGTAGAATAGCCGGTGAGCCCCGTAAAATGCAGGTTGACGTATTCTATATCACCGGCAGGATCGGTAACAACAACACTGACAGGACTTTGCTCAACAGCAATGCTCAATTTTTTCAGTTGATTCTCAGCCAGCTTGCGTTCAGTGATGTTGGTGCTGGTACCTATAATTCTATAAATATGACCCGCCTCGTTGCGAACGGGGTTCAGAACTGTTTCCCAGCAACTGTATTTCCCCTTGAATTGTATGCTCTCTTCATAGGTTATAGTTTTCGCTTCCTTCACACACTCTGCAAAATGACTGATAGTACCTGTGGCAACTTGAGGATCAAATATCTCTTCAGGTTTTTTTCCTGATATCTTTTCACTGCTGACACCTGTTATTTTTTCATGAAGCGGGTTATTTCCTCTGAAGCGGTAGACATCGTCAGCGAGCACATCAACCACAAAAATGGAATGATTGACCTCTTCATAGATACTCTTGAGAAACTGTCGGCTTTCGAGTAATTTATGCTCATAAATTCTACGAATACTCTCGTGTCGTTTACGATCACTGATATCATGAATTAAACCTATCATTCCAGAAGATTCATCATCCCTAAAATATTGTACATGTACCTCCCCATCAAAGAATGACCCATCTTTTTTCACATACTTGAATTCGAGAACTTGGGTGGTCACATTGTTCAATAAGGCATCATGGAACACAGCAATAGCCCTTGTAACCTCTTCTTTTGCCATATATTCAGTAAAAAGATGGCCTATGACCTCATCAGGCATATATCCAAAAAGTCGTTCAACAGCGGGCGACACATAGGTTACATATCCGTTGGCATTGGCAACAAAAACCATCTCCGACATTTGTTCAGTAATGGAGCGGAACTTTTGTTCACTTGAACGCAATGCCTGTTCGGCTGTTTTGCGCTCTGTGATGTCGTTGATAATGCAGTAAAAGACGGTGTTGCCCTCTATTTCAATTGTATTACTGACTACTTCCACATCACGAACTGAGCCATCCGATCTCCGATGAAGGCTTGAGAATTTGCTTTGCTGTGATGTCTTATATTTTTCCAGATCCAACTTTATATTTTCAGGTGACTTTGTTGTGATCTCCTCGATATGCATTTTGCAAAGCTCACTAATCGGCCATCCATAAAACGCTGCCGCAGCAGGATTAGCATCAATGATATTTCCCTTATCGTCTATGATGACCATAATATAGGAATGGCCTTCAAAAAGCATCCTGAACCGATTTTCGCTATTCCTCAGTGCAGTTTCTTCAGCCTGTTTACGTTCCGTTATATCAGAACCAATACCAATAACGAAGGGGTTGCCATTGATAAGTATCTTTTTTCCGGATATTCGAAACCATCGGAACTCAGGTCCACCATGAAGAAGTACTTTCACTTCTTCACTATCTTCTACATCATTTTGCAGGATATTCAACATTTTTTCCGCAACAAGCTGCCTATGATCCGGATGGATGGTTTCTATAGCGTTGAAATTACCCATCTCACAGTCAGGCTTCCCAACAACCACATCCCGTTGATAAGCATTCCACTCCACATAATGCCCTGCAACATTAACCATATAAAATGCACCGGGGATTGCTTCGATTATTGCGCCATTGAAGGCTTGCAGTTTTTTTGATTCATTCTCAGCAAGCTTAATTTCAGTGATGTCCTGCGAAATGATATAGAGACGTGAAATCTTGCCATAGATATCAGCTATTGGGGAAATAGAATGTCGAATAAAACGCCCGTCTCTTTCATCTTCAAACACAACTGGCTTTGCTGTGCGAAATGCTTCCTCAGCCTTTTCTCTCCGAGGTATTGCAAGCTTGGGTGGCAGCAATGTATAAACGTTCTCATTTACACACTCATGGACCTGTTTACCAAATATCCTGGCAAAGGCCTGATTGGCTTCAAGAATTGTACCTTCACGATCCAGCATAAATACAGGATAAGTAATGGTGTTGAATATTACGTGAAGGGCACAGTCTGACGGTTGAGGAGTGCGGTCTGAGTTGTTTCCTTTGTTGCTGTCGTTCCGCATAAAGCTTAATGAGGGCTATTAATGAATAACCTAAACATTCAATCTCTTACGCACAAAAGCGAGAAGTGATAATGTTCGGAAATTGACAATCCAAAAAGGTACCAAATGGAGGCTCGAATTAAAATGCTTTAAAACGAGCATGTTACGAATTTACAAAATTCTATTACCTGAAAAGTTAAAAAAATAAAACATTTATCATGACAAGTATTTTTGTGCTGTAATTTATAAAATATATATTTTTTATACATGGTAAGCGCTTGACAGAAGGTGAGTAGACCAGAGGAATTTCACCTCCAGCCCCTCGCAGAACTGTACGGGAACCTCACGGCTCATACAGCTCCCATCATCCAGCCGTCGAGGTATACCCCGTTTTCCAATGCGCAAATAAGTTTGGCTTTTCTTTCGCCAGAAGCCGCAATGTTCTACATGCTCTGGTTTTATGCCCTTTCAATTGCTTGTACTTTCTCATCATCCAGTGTACCAAGTAATGGTTCATGTGTTGCCAAACCGGTGACATTGCTGAACCGTAAAATCGCGTATAATAGTTCTTCCATCCTCTCAATATCGGGTTGAACTGTACTGATAAATCAGCAAGTTCCAGACTGTTCTTGAACTGTAGCTTCCACCTTCTGATGGTTTGCCTCATGTGTCGCAGAGCATCACGGCTTACCCCCGGTAAAAAATTTGTAAACCAAACTCCATTTTTACCAACAGCCTGCCGTGAACAGAAGGTAAAGCCCAGAAACGTAAACTGATTTACTGGATGCTCTTCCTTGCGATTGCGATCCCTGCAATACACTATTTGCGTCTTATCAGGGTGTAGCTCTAATCCGCACTCACGAAAACGCTCACCAATCTTTCGTTTTACCAACTCTGCCTGTGCCTTGCTTTTACAGTGGAGAACTCCATCATCGGAGTACCGACAAAGCGGCACACCGGGTAGATTTTCGCTCACCCACCGGTCAAACGCATAGTGCAGAAACAGGTTTGCCAACAGTGGACTCACCACTCCCCCTTGGGGCGTGCCTTTTGTCCTTTCTATCAGCACACCTTCCGGGGTCTCCATCGGTGCCTTTAGCCACCGCTCAACGTACAGGAGGACCCACGGAGTTTGGCAATGTTTCCGAAGAGCAGGCAGTAACAACTCATGGTCAATGTTATCAAACAGTCCTTTGATGTCGAATTCCACAACCCAGTTATATTCCCAGTTTCTCTTTCTCACTACAGCTATAGCGTCATGAGCTGAACGCCCCGGACGATAGCCATACGAATCTTCATGAAATACTGGTTCCAATATGGGCTCAAGCACCATTTTCACAACACTTTGAGCTATCCTGTCGGCTACGGTCGGGATTCCAAGCATACGCACCCCTCCGGATTTCTTCGGAATGCTTACACCCTTTACCGGCGGCGGAAAATAACTGCCGGAACTGAGCCTGTTCCATATCTTGTACAGGTTATCTTTCAGCTTTGCTTCAAATGCTTGTACCGATTCACCGTCAACTCCGGCGGCACCTTTGTTTGCTTTTACTCTTTGATACGCTTCCCAGACAAGATGTTTGGAAATTTGATAGGGCTTTGTCATACTGAAACGCTCCTTCTGTTTGCACAGTTGACATGACTGTATGACCAGATGACGCGACTCCTTTGCTCCAGCCTCATTACAAGGCTTTCATTGCTCGTATGAGTCGCTCCGCCCCTTGATGGCGCATTGGTATTATCAGCCTCGCTTTTTACGCTTGTGCCTTTCCCTTTGCATCGCCAACGAAGGATCCTGTAGTTCAATGCAAGAGCCCAAACCAGAAACACGCTGCCTTTATGCCGGACACCGCTTGGCCAGTAAACAGGTTTCCGCCAAACTTTTCCTGAATCAATGACTCTACTCAGTTTTGATGTCATCTGTTACTTTCGACACGTTTACGGCAGTTCACTTGTGTTCGTCTTCCTTGGTTCACACCTGCCATCTTTACGATGACTTTTCCGTAATGCTCACGACGAGAGCTTTTGACCAACGCCGCTTAC
>JAPLFE010000138.1 GCA_026390855.1 Chlorobiales bacterium
TATGCAGGCAAAAATGATCAGGAACTCTTCGCTGAAATGGTAGCCTACAGAACTTCAAAAGAATATGGAAAGTCTCTCGCACCTCTTTCAGGTGAAGTAGAAAAAATGATCGACAAATACCTTTACAATTAAGTCGACAAGTATTATACATCTAAAAATGGCCCCGTAAAAAAACCGGGGCCGTTTCATTTCTCTGATGCTTACTTGATTTCTGAAAAAGGAATAGAGGAACATTAAAGGGTATCAAAGATTTCATGCATAGCTGTACTTAAGTTTACCGATCAAAGGTTTCCCGGTTCGGATTCATCGCTTGCATCTTTTTTTTTAGCTGAAAAAGCGTACATTTGGAGGTCAGTTTTTCAAGAGTTGTGGCTTCTTTGTTACGTTGAAAATGGCAAAAACGCAAGTCATTAAAAATTAGTCAGTTACGCTTCAGTTATAGGCGTTTTGTTAAAAATAAGGGCAACTTAAACCAGCTCTGCTATGGGTAAACGTCAAATCATTTATCGTAAGGACAGGATCAGTGGCAATCAGAACCTGTTGAATCGCGAAATAAACTTGGTAACCAATGAGGCAAGAGTGTGGCATGGTACCATTATTGCTGTTGGTGGTAACGAAGTTGAATTGAAAGATGCACGTTCAGGAAAACACCGGTTCAGTCTTGATCAGATTGACCGGATATATTGTGATGTAATAACGGATTATTAAGAAATGCGTAAAAAAATTGTTGTTGGTAACTGGAAAATGAATAATACCGTAGCAGAATCGGTAACACTTGCTACGGATGTTATTGAAGCGCTTGGAGAAGGGTTTTCAGGCTGCGATGTTGGCTTGGCACCAACCTATCTTGCCTTGGATGCTGTAGGACAAGTGCTTGAAGAAAGTGATATTCAGCTGGTTGCTCAGAACTGCCATTATGAAAATGACGGAGCATTTACCGGAGAGGTTTCGGCCAGAATGATTAATGCCATCGGCTGTTCCTATGTAATTATTGGTCACTCAGAACGCCGTCAGTATTTCGGTGAGACCAACGCTACGGTGAATCTCAGGATTAAAAAAGCTTTGACGGAAGGATTGAAGGTTATCCTTTGTGTTGGTGAAACTCTTGCTGAGCGTGAATCAGGAGTGACTGAAACAGTGATTTCCACTCAGGTACGCGAAGGTTTAGAGGGGATCAGCCATATAGGAGCGATTGTCATTGCCTATGAGCCTGTATGGGCTATTGGTACTGGAAAAACAGCATCTTCTGCTCAGGCTGATGAGGTGCATCTCTTTATCCGTACCATTATCGGTGAGCTCTATGGCGAGCCAGCCTTCCGCCTTGTCCGTATTCAGTATGGTGGAAGCGTCAAGCCTTCAAATGCCGCCGAACTTTTTGCTATGCCAAATATTGACGGTGGTCTTATCGGTGGCGCCAGTCTCAATGCTGAAGATTTCGCTGCTATTATCCATGCGGCCTCAGTGTCATACGTGTTACCCAGGTACTGGGACAGTGAGCGTGCTCTCTGTCCAGGGCCAAAAATTGGGTTTCCTTTAGCCAAATCGGCGCCATGGGCTGCAATTTTATGGGAAATAATTCCTTCGCGTACATCATTCCTGTCTGGAAGGCCAAGGTGCTCTTTTGGGGTTACATAGCAGAGCATTGAACATCCTTTGCTTGCAATCAGTGCGCCTCCTATAGCTGAATTGATGTGGTCATACCCAGCTGCAATGTCGGTAATCAGTGGCCCAAGGGTGTAGAAAGGCGCTTCATGGCAGTATTCGAGCTGCTTCTCCATGTTTTCCTCAACAAGATTAAGAGGAACATGGCCGGGTCCTTCAATCATGACTTGAACATCGTATAGCCATGCAACTTTAGTCAACTCACCAAGTACTTTGAGTTCGCCGAATTGAGCCTCGTCGTTTGCATCGACTATTGAACCTGGTCGCAAAGCATCACCAAGTGAAACACCGATATCGTATGCCTGCAGTATTCGGCAGATCTCTTCGAAATGAGTGTAGAGAAAATTCTCCTGTTTGTGGGCTTTACACCATTTTGCCATGATCGAGCCACCTCTGGATACAATTCCAGTCAAGCGCTGTTCGGCGAAGGGAAGGTGTGCCTGCAGAATCCCTGAGTGAATGGTAAAATAATCGACGCCCTGCTCAGCCTGTTCAATCAGCGTGTCTCGATAGAGTTCCCATGTGAGATCTTCAGCTTGACCTCCAGCTTTTTCAAGGGCCTGATAGATAGGAACCGTACCGATAGGTACCGGGGAGTTTCGCAGTATCCATTCGCGGGTCTTGTGGATATTTGCTCCTGTACTGAGATCCATAACGGTATCGGCCCCCCAGCGACAGGACCATACAGCTTTTTCGACTTCTTCGTCTATTGATGAGCCGAGGGCAGAGTTGCCGATATTGGCGTTGATTTTAACACGAAAATTCCGGCCGATGATC
>JAPLFE010000149.1 GCA_026390855.1 Chlorobiales bacterium
TATGTTTATCTTAACAAAACTCGATGCTGACCGGACCAACTTCAATACTACCATGCAGGGCCTCAGGGAGCATTTCGGTAATCTGGTTACACCAATACAGTTTCCCGCTGAAGAGGGTATTGGGCACCACACTCTTATTGATGTCCTGTTGATGAAGCAGCTAACATTTAGCCCCGACAAAACCGGCGGAATGACCATCTCTGATATCCCTGACCTGTATTTAAAACAAGCTGAAGATCTGCATCAGCAGTTGGTCGAAACGATTGCTGAAACAGACGAAGAACTGATGAACAAGTTTTTTGAAGACGGAACCCTTACCGAGGATGAACTGAGGGCTGGAATCAAATCCGCACTGGTCACCAGAACTTTTTTTCCTGTTTTCTGCACTTCACCCCTGCACCTCATCGGATCAGAGCGCCTGCTTAATGCAATCGTAAACCTCAGCCCATCGCCGATTGAACGCGGCCCGGAAAATGGTATCTGTACACTTGATGAAACCAAAAGTCTGATACAACCAGACCCTGAAGGGCCTACTATTGCCTTTATTTTCAAAACAATGTCAGAACCCAGAGTAGGAGAAATATCCTATCTGAGGGTTTACTCCGGCCATCTGGAAACCGGTCACGAGCTGATTGATGTCCAGACAGGGCAACTTGAAAAACCAGGTCAGGTTTATACCATCGTCGGTCAGAAGAAAACTCCCGTTGACAAACTACTCGCTGGAGATATCGGTATGGTTGTCAAACTGAAGGATGCACACACCAATGATACTCTTGCCGACAAAGGGACCAGTTGCAGGATCAGCCCAATTATTTTTCCTGAGCCAATGCTGGCAACGGCGATTATTCCTGTTACACAGGGTGACGAAGATAAAATATCTGCAGGCCTGCATCACCTGCATGAAGAAGACCCAAGCTTTACCATAAATCATGATGTTGAATTCAACCAAACAATCTTAAAAACCCTTGGTGAAACACATCTTGATATCATTATCAACAGGCTGCAGGCAAAGTTCAATGTCAAGGTAGACATTGCTCCTATTAAAATTCCTTACCGCGAATCCATTCGCATGACATCATCCGCCCAAGGGAAATATAAAAAACAGTCAGGAGGGCGTGGGCAGTATGGCGATGTATGGGTAAGGCTTGAACCTACCGCACGTGATACCGGCTTTGTTTTCGCAAGTGAGGTCGTCGGCGGTGTTGTACCGACTCGCTATCTGCCGGCTGTTGAAAAAGGGCTGAGGGAATCTATCGAAAAAGGTATTCTTGCTGGCTACCCTGTTGTAGATCTCAAAGCAGTCGCTTTCGATGGTTCCTTTCATCCGGTTGACAGCTCTGAATTTGCCTTTAAAATCGCGGCTAGCATGGCCTTCAAAAATGCATTTGACAAGGCAAGACCACTTCTGCTCGAACCAATTTACTCGTTAACCGTCTATGCTCCAGAACAGTATACTGGAGAAATAGTTGGCGATATTTCAAGCAGACGGGGAAAAATTCTTGGAATGGATTCTGATGTAAGGCTGCAAATAATCCGGGCGCTTATACCACAGGCAGCTTTGACTGCATTCCATCATTCGCTTACGCGATTAACCCAGAGCAGGGCAAGATACTCATATAGCTTCAACCATTATGAAGAAGCTCCACCGGATATAGCCCAGCAGATCATCGCAGCAAAAGAATCATGACAAAATTTTCAGAAAAGCCCCAACATTATGGGGCTTTTCATTTTACCTTTTCTGAACATCACAGGAACAATGTGTTACAGCGCTCCGAAAAGAGACTTTATCTTAAGCCACCACACAATCCAGATCGCTTCACGTATGTTCTTTTTGGTCATTTTTGATTTCCCTACCGACCTATCCACAAATACAATAGGAATTTCTTTTATAGAAAACCCTTTTTTCCATACTCTGAAATTCATCTCAATCTGAAAAGAATAGCCCTGAGAATTAATAGTATCAAAATCAAGAGAACGTAAAACTTCAGCACTAAAACATTTAAAACCGCTTGTTGGATCAGCAACAGGAAGACCAGTAATGAGCTGCGTATAAATACTTGCCATTTTTGAAAGGATTAACCTGCCAAGAGGCCAGTTAACAACATTAACAGTATTATTCAGATAGCGGGATCCGATAACCAGATCAGCTTCTTTCATGGCATCGAGAAAGCGCTGTAAGACAGCTGGATCATGCGAAAAATCAGCGTCCATTTCTATAACATATTGATAACCAGACTGCAGTGCAAAACGAAAACCTGTAATATATGCCGTGCCAAGACCTAGTTTTCGTTCACGTTTAATAACATGCAACCCTTTTATCATTGGCTGCATTGAACGAACAATATCTAGAGTTCCGTCAGGTGAGTTGTCATCAATAACTAGAATATCAAGGGATAAAGGATAGAGCACAGCAAGTTCACTCAATAGACTGGCAATATTTTCAGCTTCATTGAAGGTAGGTATGATAACGAGCGTTGTAGGTTCCGGCGCTGTTTCACCACTGAAACTTAACCCGTAGTTTTTCGATGTAACGTTTTCTTGTTCCCACATGGCAGATAACAATCTTCAAAAAAAAAGCATTGCTTCAGCGAAGCAATGCTTTATAAAATACCTTGATTCAAGCTTGACAATACCTGTTGATCCTAACGTACTTCCCTATGAAATCTATGCAGAAACCTCAGGTCAAAATCAAGTCTTTCAGGCGGAGTGTAAGTAAAGTCAATAACGTCGCCATCAGGCTGTACTTCAATTAATGCTCCCGAAGGACATTCATCAGCAGAAAAACAGGCTGAACAGGAAATACATGCGTCCTGATCAATATAACACCTGAAGCCACCTTCCTGAACATCTCCGTAAAACTTATAACCGATGGCATTTACTTTAGGCGGACACTTATCAAGACAAAGCCCACATCCTACACAAAGATTTTCAATAATAAAATAGTGGGACTTCGCTCTCGGTGCAGCCTTTTTTAATACGGGTTGTGCAGCAGCTGCCGGTGCAGCTGTAGTACTAGGCGCTCCCTTGGCTGCAGGCGCTGCCGGTTTTGCTCCTGGAGCTGGTTTCGCTCCCGGTGCTGGTTTCGGCGATGCTTTTTTAACAGGAAGAGCAGATTCCTGCCGCACACCACTTCTTCCGAGATTTGTATTCAGTGGCTCAAGTCGAGGTTTCCCCGTTTGTCTCGAGGGGGCCTCTTTTGGTTTTACCTGTCCCTGTTTTGCCGCTGGAGATACTGCTTTTGGAGCGGCAGACGGAGCCTTTGGGGCAGTTGGTGACACTATATCTGGCTGTTTTACAGGATCGGCCATAAAAACCCTCCTCTTTAATTACATGGTAAACTTTAGTAGCAAAATATCCATCACTAAGGAGCTTTAACTCCTTAGTGATGGATCGGGGTTAAGCAATCAGCTTCATCAGATAATCAACAACCTGTGTAAGCATTACTTGTCCTGATACTGATGCATCACTTACAGTTGGAGCCAATGGGGCATCAGTCTGATAGAAACCGTTGGCAAGGAAAAGAAATACCAGCATAAAGGTTCCACCGAAGTAAAGGAATGTACCAGCCATCTTTGAATCTGATATGGTCAATACCGGAAACCTGAACGCAACATCTCGATTGAGAAACTTTTTGCCAAACCAACGGATGGTTCTGGTCTGGATGTCAGCACCTTCAAGACGCGAACCGCGATCTTCAAACCATACAGCAAAGCTGATAAACCATATCAGATGCCCAATCATCAAAATAGTCGAAAGATGTGAACTTGAGAAAATGGTCACCGTTTCCGTCCAGAAATAATAGAAAATACCGGCTGAATAATGATGATGAAGACCTGCAACGGAATCCCATGCCTTTGCATCAGCAGCAGGAACACCATACATCATGGAAGCAATCCATGCACCATCGATATACCAACAGACAGCTGAAAGTCCCTTGACTCCCCAAAGCATTGCAAACCAAAGCTGATCCTGAATGGATACACCACAAGTTCCACCGTATACCGGACCAAGACATGGGAAAGAATAGGAGTTCTTCTTAAGACCAAGATCATCCCACAGTGGTGATGTATGAGCAAAGAATGCAATACGTACCAAAGCAATCAGCGAGAAGAGCGAACCAGCAGTAATAACATGAGCCATTACCCAGTCATTGATACTTGGATCGGTAAACATCCACTGGAAAATCGGAAGTGGTTTCAACCAGTAGAAAGACATCATGATATTGGTGCCAAAAATATTCAGCTCGCAGATTGTATTCCATACGATTACTGCATAAACTGAAAGCATAGTGGCAAAACAGAGCGCCATTACTGTACCAAGAATCTTGACCTGTACTTCCTGATCACGTCCTTTAGTAATCCAGATAGACTTGATCTGGTTGTAAAGGCCATTGAGCTGGATTTTAAGGAGGTACTGACCACCATGATAGACACCGGCAAAAACATAGAGAACACCGCAAATGATATGGTTGAAGGTAATGAGGTTAATCACAACCCTTGACATACCGAAAGATTGACCGTTTTTAGGAAGAATTGCGTACGGAGCAAAATCTGCAAACTCTTTTGACCCTGATATAATCTTACCGCCTTCCTGAACAAAATTATAGCTAACCCGGTTGAAAGGCTCGCCATAAAGATAAAAGACCAGGTGGTCAAGTTCTTTATAGTAAGCGGCAAAAGAAGGCTGCTGGAAAGCAACGAAAGCAATAACACCAAGTGCAATATTTATGTAGCCAATCGCTGTAAGATGTACAGAGAAGGCTGCTTTCATATCGTCATTTAGATGGATAGCTGCATTCGGAGGATTGTTCCACCAGTAAATACCAAGAGCAAAAAAGATGACAAAAAACACAAAGGACATGAATGTCTCTGAATTGATTGTCTGGAAATCAGGAATCGGTTCGAATCCTAGTACAAACCACATCAGCAAACCCCAGCCTAAGAAAAGCAGTGACATATAGATGGTATGTGGGCCAAGTGCATCTTTGTATGTTTTGGCACTTGTTCCGCTGAAAACTATATCACCAAACTTTCCGAGGAACCTGAAATCACGGAAGTTACCGGCACGCCCGGTAAAGGGATTCGTGAGATTGTGGGTCCAGTGACGCCATCCACCGAAAAGAAGAATGGAACCGGAAAGAAAGTGAAATAACGCCCAGCCAATAAGCTTCGTGGCTGCAAATTCAAGATCCTCAGTTTTTGTACTGTAAGTATCAATACCAAGAGAAACCATTCTTGGCTTGATAGTCAGATAGAACCAGTTATCGTGGAAACCAGGTGCACCCCAAGGGAAAACCTGAATACCAGAGATGTAGTAGATCGCCATAAGAAAGCCCAACACACCAAGCAAAGCAAGATGACCTCCGACTACCTGCTCGTCATCAATCTTGTCGGTATCAAAAATCTGATACCACTTTGTGGACCGCGTTTCTGTTCGCTGGAACAGAAATCTTCTCATTTTGGCAGCATCCTGCTCCTTAATAACCGATGGGGCACCCGGGGCACCATTCCCCTTCGGAGAAGGAGCGTTCCCCTTGGGAGGTGGGACAGTGCCCTTTGGCTTGACTCCTGCCGGATTCACTTGTTCAGCCATTGTATTCTCTCCTTTGTTTGGACATATTTCATGTTAAAGAAACCAAAAAGAAAACCGTTGCGTTATAACTAATCATATCATCATACTGATCGTTATTGGTAAATACACTACCCATTAAACTGTCAGTTTTTTTATCTAACTCGTAACGCAATGCAATGATTACTTTCAAAATCTATTGGAAAAAACCCTTAAAAGTCAGCTTTAGAAAGGCGATTACCCAAACAAATCACCAGATATACCAGTGAGTAAAATAAGAAAATTTATTTAATAATAAATAGTTTTGCCGGCGCATTAATGCGCTATTGTTTTATTATACAGCATGAAAGCCATTGCTTCAAGTGTTTATAGACGCTGTTGAGCAATGGAAAACTTCTCAATCAAGAATTCTTTGACCAGTATGGAGATCGCGTTCAGCAAACTTTCCGGAGCGGGTAATGACTTTATCGTTATTGACAACAGAGACCTATCCATCCATCTTTCCTCAACACAGATCAATAAGCTATGCACAAGAAGAACAGGAATTGGTGCTGACGGACTGATTCTCATTGAACCATCAATGAAGCATACTTTCAGCATGAAATACCACAATGCTGACGGACTTCTTGGTTCCATGTGTGGAAACGGTGGAAGGTGCGCTGCATATTTTGCATACGCTATAGGTATTCCCGCATCTTCTGCCCAAGGCTATACATTTGACGCTAACAACAACCGTTATGATGCCTGGATTACTGGACCTGAAACCGTTAGGCTCCAGATGCTTATGCCTAAAGACTTCAGAATTAACTTAGAAATTGAAGATATTTCCTGTCACGCAGTGAATACTGGTTCTCCTCACGCTATTATTTATACAACAGACCTGGAATACGCCAATGTGACCGGAACCGGGCGCACCATCAGACATAAAACAGACATATTTCCTGAAGGCACAAATGTCAACTTTATCGAAATCACCTCTCCAGACAGTCTTGCTATCCGTACTTTTGAACGCGGGGTTGAAGATGAAACCCTTGCATGCGGAACAGGAGCAGTTGCGGCAGCCTTGATGAGCCATCGGCTTGGAATAATTTCTGGTACAGCAGTACAAGTTAAAGTGAAAAGCGGAGATACTCTTGAAGTCCGCTTTAGTGAGACGATGGATGAGGTATTCCTTACAGGCCCAGCAAAAATAATTTACAAAGGGAACATTTCCATTAATTGAAAAGAAAGACCCTTTTTCTCTCACACTGCTTAAGACGCCCTATGAAACCAAGAAGAGCCCCTCAATCTGGTCAAATTTCTTATAACACCTCTCAACAGCAGCTTAATGAAGTAGTAGCAATTATTAAACTTGACCCGTCTGCTCATGAGCTTCTCCGCCACCCGTTAAGGGAACTCCATGTTACTTTGTCCGTCAAAATGGATAACGGAAGTACAAAAATATTTCAAGGGTTCCGGGTACAGCATAACGATTCCCGTGGACCGAACAAAGGAGGTATCCGATTTCACCCTGATGAAACTATTGATACCGTAAGAGCTCTGGCCTCATGGATGACCTGGAAAACAGCAGTTATGGATATTCCTCTCGGTGGAGGAAAAGGAGGAGTGATATGCGACCCGAAAGCCATGTCTACTGGTGAACTTGAACGATTATCTCGTGCTTATGTTCGCCAGCTCGGGGACTTCATCGGCCCTGAAAAAGACATACCAGCACCAGATGTTTATACAACGCCCCAGATTATGGCATGGATAGCAGATGAATACTCTATAATGCATGGGAAGAACAAGTTCGGAGTAATCACAGGAAAACCACTCTCCCTTGGAGGCTCTGCTGGCCGAACTGATGCCACAGCAAGAGGTGGCATCTATTGTGTGAGGCTGGCTGCTGCAACGCTTGGCTTAAATCTTGAGGGAGCAGAAGCTGCTATCCAAGGGTACGGTAATGTCGGCTCTTATGCCCACAAACTTGCCGTAGAACTTCTTGGGATGAAAGTAATTGCCATTTCCGATTCAAATGGAAGCATTTATAACCCTGAAGGTTTTCTGTATGAGGGAGTCATGGCACATAAAAAAAACACCGGTTCCATCACTGGTTTTCCGGGGGCCGCGGCTATTTCCAATAAAGAACTTTTGGAACTCGATGTGGCCGTACTTTTTCCAGCAGCACTCGATTCGGTTATAACAGAGACAAATGCTATGGACATCAAGGCAAAAATCATCGCGGAACTTGCAAATGGGCCAACCACTCCGGAGGCTGATACCATACTTTATAAAAAAGGAGTGTATATCATTCCAGACCTTCTCTGTAATGCAGGTGGTGTTACCGTGTCATATTTTGAAATGGTGCAGAACGCTTACGGGAACTACTGGGAAGAAGAAGAGGTGCAGCAACGTCTCGAAAAAAAAATGAAAACAGCATTTCTGGCTGTACTGCGCACAGGGCAAAACCATAAAGTGCATAACCGACTTGCGGCATACATTGTGGCTGTTGAACGCGTGGCAGAAGCTATGAAACTTAGAGGATGGTATTAGGCAGGGATACCCCGCTTTACTCAAACAAAGTAAGCCTGAAACGGGATCAACCTGGTTATTGTCCCCATAAGAACATGAAACGATGCATTTCTCTGATCTAATCCATCTCATATTTCCGTTTGCTTATTGCCTTGATGGGAAGCGCGGTCATTTTCATTTGCGAAGTCATTCTTCCCTCGAAACTCTGTGTAGTCATCCTCCGATAATCCTCGGCAGACATTTCAGGCGATGCAATAACCTTTGATATTACCAAGAGATATTCACCTTTATAAGTTCTGCTCCTGCTTTTTTGAGAAGTTCATATTTTTGGTCGAAAAGCATTGGAGCATTTGCAGCGCCTGCTGCAAAAATCAGGATTTCGCCCGACCATCTCCATGCCATATGTTCAGAGATGATCCAAAAGTGCTAGCTGAGCAAATTAAAATGCTCAATCTCCGGAAAGCCGCATGAGGAGATCAGAACGGGTTTAGGGTGTCAACCAAAACATTTGGGATGTTGGGTTCCACCACTTGCTAACTCGATCTGAGCTGATTCAAATACAATGAAAAAGCGATCGATAAGATTTTTGATCGAAGCGGGAAAATCAAAAGTATAAAGCGGAGCTACAAGAAGGAAGTAGTCAGCACGCTTGTACACATCAAGTATCAGCTTAAAATCATCTTTTTAAGCACACTCTCCAGGGTTCTTTTTGTCCAAGCACGACCAGTAACTGTTACAAAACCCGACGTTCATTTTGTGGGAATACCAGCTCTTCTCCCGTCTTCCCCATTCCTTCAATGCATAAATCCAGCATCTTTTCGATAAACAATGGGTTTTTGAGAGAATCCGATACTGCCAATGACAATGCCGCTCATAGAATTTTTTTTTTCATGCAGGTTAACCCGCGAGAAGCACTCTAGTGTCACATCACGCATCAATTGACGGATAAAGATGCAACAGTTTGATTCTCGC
>JAPLFE010000104.1 GCA_026390855.1 Chlorobiales bacterium
ATGCCGGATTCAGCTTCCTTCAGGACTCCGATAATTTGCTCTGTTGTGAATCGCTTGGTTTTCATGTTTTGTACCTCCTTGGTTGAGTTTATTATTACTTCACTCTAATTCCAAGTGGTACAGTTTTTTGGGCTCACGTCAGTAACCATTGAATTTTCTCCAAAATGATTGGCCGAGGTACATTTCAAAGTGCCACTTATGATTCAGTCATGTCAAAAATCAAAAAGTTTATACTCAATCATAATGAGTTTGATGGATGAGAGCATTTTATATTTTCTCGTAATCGGACTAGTAAATAAAAGTATTAATATATCACCACCTATCATATATAATAAGTGTGTGATATGCAGGTTTTCAACTCCTGTTTTATCGGGAAATAAATGTATTTTTTATATGTAATAAATATTTTAATATATTTTAAGTGTATTTGTTTGAGGTGTAATTTTGAGTCGCAAGCAGGAATTTGAAGTGTGTGTAGCGGTGTACAGTAATGTATGAAAGATCTGGATTACCGGCAATGAGTGATAATATCATTGCGCTAAAGCACTAATAGAATAATCCAAAGACTTGATAGAACTATGAAGATTGCATTTATCGGTATTGGAAAGGTCGGATCGGCACTTGCTGGAAATCTTTCAAAAGCAGGTCATGAGGTTACTGTTGGCGCTCGTGATCCATATTCGGAAAACGTCTTGTCAGCCCTTGAACATGCCCCTCAATTAAAAGTAATGACAATTCGGGACGCTGTGATATCGGCCGAAGTTGTCTTCCTTGCTACGCCTTTTGAGGCTAATAAAGAGGCTTTACTGCATGCGGGCAGCCTTAATGGAAAAATCATAGTTGACTGTACTAACCCTATTGGCCCGGGATTGACACACCTCCTGAAAAGCGAAATATCGGGGGGTGAATCTGTCCAGAAGCTGGTCCCTGAAGCAATGGTTGTCAAGGCCTTTACAATTTATGGGTACGAAAATTTCATTGATTCACACTATCCCGGCTATGGTACTCTGAAGCCAGCCATGCTTATTGCCGGCAATGACGACAAAGCAAAAACAACTGTTGCCGAACTGTGCAAAGAGCTTGGATGGGAGCCGATTGATACCGGTGACATCTCAATGAGTTTGCACCTTGAGCACATGACACTCCTCTGGATTAAAATGGTTCACATGAAAGGATTCGGAACAGGGTTGACGTGGGCTATGCTGACGCGCCGTTAGTGCACAAAAATGCAGCTGAACCGGAGAGATAATGTCCAACATCGTCTTCACAACCACAGACGAATTTCGATAGTTATAATTTTCAGGTGATGAATTAGTTATACACGCAACAATCAGTGAGCTAATTGTGCCGTCGGTGATCGGGGAATTAAAAAAGGAGCCTTGCGGCTCCTTTTTTATATTGTAACCTAACGGGAAGAAAGAACAGATAGAATTTCGTTTAGAATGATGCTGTAAAGACAAGATTTGATTTTTCGGTATCAGGGTTGTAGATATAGGCACCGGTAAATCTGTCTTTTGAGACGGAAACCCCAAGATTAACGATTTTAAAGTCAGTTCCGAGAGTATAAACCTCGTCTCCTGCGCCGATAAATGCTTTTGCGGTGTAGCCGTCTTTGCTGGAAAACTTGTAACCAGCTTCAACATATTTTGCATTATTAAAGTCATTTCCAGCAAAATTAATTGCAGCAAGCAGGCTTAGATTGTCTTGTTCATAACCTACGCTTGCCTCAACGGTGTTTGGTCCGGTACTTGTATAATTAAACGCTTTTGGAGCATTAGCAGATGTATTATAATCAGTTACCGTTACACTGAAGGGTCCGACAGGTAGTGTTGCATAAAGATCTGCCTCTTTGTATCTGCCTAGGCCATTATTATCACTGATAGCGTAAGAACCCCATGCGCCAACAATAATTCCGCTGCCCGGGAAGGTATAGGTCACGGATGGCTGAATGGCTGGTGAATCGCCATAATCGGTACCTCTCCATACATAGCTACTTACAACATCCGCTCCAACTTTAAACCCGTCCGCTGCTTGAGCTGTTCCGCTTAAACCCGCAAACAATGCTACGGCAAGGGTTAAAAATTTCGCTGTTTTTTTCATTGCTGAACTCCTGTTTCTGTTTTTTCAGTTGTGTGTGTGATCAGTCATTGTATTGTTTTTGAACCCTGAAAATACTTTCGCATTCTTTAAGGGCACATAGGCTCTAATATAAAGAGTTTGCAAAAAATATACAACTAAGTAATAATATATTAGGTGTATTCATGCTGTAAGTTAAAAAATGAAGGTTAGTGGTGCGCTCTTATGGTTTGTCTCGTTAGCCGCTTCGTCGTAAATTAAAGTTCAGTATCATTGACACCGTAATGGTATCCTTTATATGAAATTTTCTCAGATTGTGCTATCCGGGGGGTATTCGGGATATAATGCGCTCTATGATTTTATTCACTCGTTTGCAGAGAATGAGGGATACAGTAATGTGTTTATGCATGACCTCCAGCTTTCCCTGAAGGAGGCCTTTGTCAATGCAGTCAAACATGGTAATAGAGAGCAAGGTGATCTTACCGTATGTTGCACCTTTGTTGTTGAGCTAAACTCCCTTCAAGTTTCCATCAGGGACTGCGGCAAAGGGTTTGATCCTGATGACCTGCCGAATCCTGTTAGGCCCGGATATCTTTTAAAACCATCAGGAAGAGGGGTATATATTATCAGGAACATCGCTCAAATAATTGGTCTTGAACATAACAGCGATGGTTCGAGCTTGATGTTGCGTTATATTCCCTATTGAAAGTTCAATAATCTTGTTTAACCGGCTTAATATTTTTAATTCAATAGTTATGGATCTATCCCGAAGCGCAGCATGGAGTGCCCTTGTGTCGCACAAACATGAAATTGATAAACTCCATATGAGGGAACTTTTCCTTAAGGACGATTCCCGGTTTAAGCGGTTTTCGATTTCCTGGGGGGAGTTGATACTTGATTATTCAAAAAACAGGATCACGTCACAGACTATTGAGCTGCTTCTGGGGCTGGTTCGTCAATCCGGCCTTGAAATAATGCGGAGAGAGATGTTTGATGGCGAGGCAATCAATTTTACAGAACATCGTTCAGTGCTGCATACTGCTCTTCGAAGACCTCCGGGTTATTCTCTTCAAATTGACGGGTTGGAGATTTCAGAGGAAATATCTGATGTGCTCAGGCAGATGAAAGGCTGCTGTAAGAGTATTATATCAGGTAAGTGGAAAGGATATACCGGCAAAGTAATGACTGATATTGTCAATATCGGTATCGGTGGTTCTGATCTTGGTCCCTGCATGGTTACCGAAGCACTCCGTCCGTTTGCACATGGAGGTTTGCAGGTACATTTTGTTTCCAATATCGATGGAACCCATATCAGCGAGACCCTGAAAAAGCTTAATCCTGAAACAACACTCTTTATTATTGCCTCAAAAACCTTTACAACCCAGGAAACGCTTACAAATGCAATGAGTGCTCGTGAATGGTTTTTAACACATGCCAGTAATGAGTCACATATCGCAAAGCATTTTGTTGCAGTTTCAACCAATCGGGCAAAAGTTGTCGAGTTTGGTATTGATGAAGCCAACATGTTCAGGTTCTGGGATTGGGTAGGGGGACGTTATTCACTTTGGTCTTCCATTGGCTTATCTATAGCACTCTATCTCGGGTTTGACCGTTTTCAGGAGTTGCTTAACGGCGCCAATGCAATGGACGAACATTTTCTGAATGCACCACTTGAAGGAAATATTCCTGTTCTTCTTGCAGTACTCGGTATCTGGTACAACAATTTTTTTGATGTTTCATCCCATGCTGTTATTCCTTACGACCAGTATATGCACCGCTTTCCAGCTTACCTTCAGCAGCTTGATATGGAGAGTAATGGTAAGCGGGTTAACCGTCAAGGCAGCACGGTGGAATATGCAACTGGTCCGGTGATATGGGGTGAACCGGGAACAAACTCTCAGCATGCATTTTTTCAGCTTTTGCATCAGGGGCCAAATTTTATTCCGGCCGATTTTATAGTGCCTCTTAAAACCCAAAACCCTGTCGGGGAGCATCATGACATTCTGCTTGCAAACTGTTTTGCCCAGACCGAGGCTCTTATGAAGGGCAAAGACGAGCATGAGGTTCAAAGTGAACTGGAGCTTGCAGGTTGTGATCCTTCAGAGTTAACTACGTTGCTTCCGCACAAGGTTTTTCCAGGAAACAGGCCGACGAATACCATTCTTATTAATGAACTCAATCCGTTTACTCTCGGAAGCCTTATTGCTATGTATGAGCACAAGGTATTTGTTCAGGGGATTATTTGGGAAGTCAACTCTTTTGACCAATGGGGTGTCGAACTTGGAAAGCAGCTTGCTAAAACCATTTTTCCGGAAATCCAGGGCAGTGAAACTGTTGCGAGTCATGATGGCTCTACTAATGCATTAATCAATGCTTATCGAGAGTACCGTTTGAAAGAAAAAATCGCTGCCAGCCCACAGCTTTCATTCTTTGATGAACCATAACAGAAGCTGAGTTTTCTCCGTCAATATCTTAGAATGCAATTAAAAAGCCGCCTTGTGAAAAGGCGGCTTTTTAATTTTAAAGAAAAGATGAGATTTTTTATTGAAATCAACTAGTCTTTATTATACATAGAATCGTCACCAGTTTCTCCGGTACGAATGCGATAAGACTCTTCTATAGTCCAAACGAAGATCTTTCCGTCACCGATTTCACCAGTGTACGCTGATTTCAAAAGGCATGCTACTGTTTTTTGAAGATTGATGTCGCGGACAACAATCGATAATGTTAACCGCGAAATAAAATCAGTATCAGCAGACCCGCGGAATACATTTTTCTTTTGCCTTTCATTTCCAACACCATATGATTCGGTATAGGAAAAGAAGTCGATATCAATGGCGTGCAATGCAGCTTTAACTTCTTCGAATTTGGAACGCCTTATAATGGCTTCAATTTTTTTCATGATCGATTATGTTTTAGTTGGTTAACTGGTTGAAAAAATAGTGATTACTGCTTTTTCAACCAGCTGTATTTAAATTAGTGTGTATATGCTTCGGCACCATGTTCAAATACATCCAATCCTCCAACTCCGGTTTCACCTTCAGGTTCAACACGTAATTTAAATGGATATGGCAATTTACTGATAACCCACATTAAAATGATTGCAACAGTAAAGGTAGTAACTGTAACTATAGCATTCCCTACAAATTGTGCAAGGAATACATTCCAACCACCTCCATAAAACAATCCCGTTACAGGAGCAGAGTTATCAGCGCCGAAAGGAGTGGCAGATCCAAATTCTCCAGTGGCAAAAAGACCAATAGCCCAAGTTCCAAAAATACCGTTTAAACCATGAACAGGAACAGCGCCGACAGGATCATCAATACGAAGATATTCAAGTAGGTAGATGCCAGCAAAAACAATTCCTCCGGCAATGAGACCGATTATGATAGACCCAAACGGTGAAACCCAATAGCATGGTGCAGTGATGGCAACCAATCCTCCTAGGAGACCGTTTACTGTAAAACCAACGTCAAATTTTCCTTTGAAAGAACCAAAATAGAATGCTAAAAACATGGCACTCAATGCTCCGGCACAAGCTGCCAGTGTTGTGTTAGCAGCGACGCGGCCAATACCAATGGCATCCATGGCTGATAGAGTACTGCCAGGGTTAAAACCATACCATCCAAACCACAACAGGAAGGCACCTGTTACAGCAACCGGCAGGTTGTGTGCAGCTGGTAAACCACCTCTTTCTTTATCATCCCGCAGGAACACGCGACCGATACGAGGACCTAAAACAATGGCACCAGCTAATGAAACTACACCACCAATTGTGTGTACAACTGTAGACCCGGCGAAATCGCGGAAAGGGTTACCCAATGAAGGGAGGAAGTTTCCTGGAGTACCCATTGTTACCAGGAATCCGTCTGGACCCCAGGCCCAGTGACCAATGATTGGGTAGATGAACGCTGTTACACCAATACTATAGAGAATGTCGCCACGGAAACTGGTACGGCCAATCATAGCTCCAGAAGTAATGGTTGAAGCGGTATCAGCAAATGCAAACTGGAACACCCAATGTGCTAGAAGTGCTACGCCAGTTGCCCCATAAGTATTTGGGGCGCCTTGCAGGAAGTACCAGTGTTGTCCAATAAAGCCGTTACCTTCACTGAACATGAATGCGTATCCGATTGCCCAGAATGAGATACCGCAGATAGCTGTATCCAGAACACACTCTATCAAAACGTTGACAGTTTCCTGTTTTCTGGCAAAACCAGCCTCCAGCATTACAAAACCAGCCTGCATACCAAATACGAGGGCAGCAGCTACTAATGTCCATACTGTATTAATAGAGTTAATCAAATTTGTTTCAATCGGAGAGTAGGTGACTGCGGCCATGGCTGGGACTCCTATAATCCCTGTTAACATCGACATTGCCATGAGCACCACAAAAACACCGATCATTTTTCCTGCAAAAATGGTTAGCCCAAGTTTCCAGTTTAATTGCTTTGACATGTTTTCCCTGATTCGGGAAAAATACTCCCTCCTGCCGGGGCTTACTGTTGCTGATTTCATAATTAGTAATGGTTAATAATTTAAGGGACGGTTAAAAAGTAAGAGATTTTTTTAATAAAAAAAATACATTTAAGTAATATTCTTATGTTTTTCATCTTTTTTTCAATAAAAAATATGTCATTTATGTTGAAATACCGAAAAAAATGAAGTCTTGATGTGGGTTGCTGCTTTTGGATTCGGAGGAATATTCAGGTGTGGGGTGAAACAAAAAAAACTCCGCAAAGGTTGCTTTTGCGGAGTTTAAGATCCCATGTGTCAAGGGAGAGGGGTGATGGTAAAAAAAATGCTCTATCCTCAGAGGTCGTTGCGCTTGAAGATAATATCGACACTTGTTTTCAGTTTATTCAGGATGGTTTCAAAACTGAAAAGTTCCGCGACCTCTTCGGGGGTAAAATGCTGCTGAAGTTCTTCATCATTCAGTACCAGTTCACGCAGGTGCACTTTTGTTGACCAGCTTTCCATTGCATTGCGCTGTACAAGCCGGTAGGCATCTTCGCGCGTCAAGCCTTTGGCTGTAAGAGCGAGTAGAAGGGTTTGAGATGTTGTCAGTCCGTAGGATGAGTTGAAGTTTTCCTCCATTCTTTCAGGATAGACAAGCAGGGTGTCAAGAGCTTCGCTGAAGGTGCGCAGCATATAGCAGACTGCAATCGTAGAGTCGGGCATAATAATGCGCTCAACCGAAGAGTGGGAAATATCGCGTTCATGCCAGAGGGCAACGTTTTCCATAGCTGCTATGGAGTTTGAACGAACCACACGAGCCAAGCCAGTTAGGCGTTCAAAGGTGATTGGGTTGCGCTTGTGGGGCATTGCAGAACTGCCTTTTTGTCCTTTACTGAAAAACTCTTCGGCTTCACGGACTTCCGTGCGCTGTAGATGGCGAAGTTCAACAGAGAACTTTTCAAGAGAGGAGGCAATAATTGCAAGCGTTGTTGCAAATTCAGCATGCCGGTCGCGCTGGAGAATCTGTGTTGATATTGATGATGGTTCCAAACCGAGTTTTTTGCAAACTACAGCTTCGATATCAGGCGAAAGGTGTTGATAAGTTCCTACAGCACCTGATATTTTACCGACTGAAATGTTAGCAACAGCCCTTTTCATTCTGTCAAGGTTGCGTAGCATTTCCTGATGCCACAACAGCAATTTCAAGCCAAAAGTGGTTGGTTCGGCATGAATACCATGGGTTCTCCCCATTTCGATGGTGTATTTAAACTCTACGGCTCTTTTTGCAAGCACTCCAATAAGCTGTTCAATATCGGCAATAAGGATTTTTCCGGCATCGCGCATTTGCATGGCAAGGCAGGTATCAACAACATCGGAAGATGTCAGTCCTTCGTGAATGTATCGGGAATCAGGGCCCACATAACCAGCAACATTAGTTAGAAAGGCAATGACATCGTGTTTCGTTTCTTTCTCGATTTCAAGAATTTCGTCAACATTAAAGGATGCATTCTGTTTGATGGTCAAAAGCGCAGATTCAGGTACAAGTCCGGCTTCCATACGCGCCTCAACAGCTGCAATTTCAAGCTGCAACCAACGTTGGAATTTAGCTTCTTCTGTCCAGATTGCTGAAATGTCTTTGGGTGAATAACGTGGTATCAAGGTAGGATCAGTTTAGTGTGTTGTAATGAATCAGTGGATAATATAGTATAGTGAGCGGAACCATGAAAAACCACTGCTGCGGAAAAGAGTTGTTATTGTTCCCCTGTAGGTTTTATTTCATTTGTCAGTTCCCGGTAAAGCTGTTTGATATACTCAAGAGCTGCATTCCGGTCATAGGGAATGATTCCGTCAATGACAGCATTTTCCATTCTTTTTTTGATCATACCGACAACTTTGCCTTCGCCAAGGCCGAGCGCTTCCATGATATCCTGTCCGCTGATAGGAGGACGCCATTTAGCCAGAAAATCCTTTTCGCCAACTTCGCTGATTTTCTTTTCAACATGATTGAAGTTGCTCATTATCTGGCAGACTTTTCTTGGGTTTTTGCTCGTAACATCCGCTCTGCAGAGGTTCATGAGCTCCTGAAGATCTTCACCGGCATCAAACATGAGACGCCGAATGGCTGAATCGGAAATTTCCTATTTTGAGAGTGGGATAGGACGGTGATGGAGTCTTACCATTTTTTTTACATACTCCAGAGGATCGAGAGGCCATCGCATGTATTTGAAAATTCTGTCCACGATTCTTATCCCTACAGCATCGTGACCGTGAAATGTCCATCCAGTACCCTTCGAAAATCGCTTTGTTGCAGGTTTACCAATATCATGCAGCAGCGCAGCAATTCTCAGCCAAAGGTTGTCTGACTTCGCAGCAACATTGTCAATAACCTGAAAGGTATGAAAGAGAGTATCCTTGTGTCCCAGTCCATCAAACTGTTCAATCCCTGCCATTGCAGCAATTTCCGGCATTATCTCCTTCAGTACACCGGTTTCGTAGAGAATGATCAGTCCTGTCGAAGGGCGGGGTGAGAGCATGATTTTGAAAAACTCGTTACTGACTCTCTCCATTGACACAATTTTGATCCTTTCACGCATGGTCTTCATGGCGTCAACTACTTCAGGCATCAGTCTGAAATCCAGCTGGGCGGCAAACCTTGCTGCTCTCATCATGCGTAATGGATCGTCAGAAAAGGTTTGTTCAGGATCAAGTGGTGTTCTGAGTATGCGAGCGTTAAGGTCGTCAACCCCGTGAAAGTGGTCAATGATCTGGTTTCGCCCTTCGCTGTTAAGCACAAGAGCAAGTGCATTGATGGTAAAATCCCTACGTGAAAGATCGTCATCAAGGGTTCCTATGAGTGTTACCGGCTTTCTTGAATCTGTGTTATACGACTCTTTCCTTGCGCCGACAAGTTCAACTTTAAAGGTTCCCTGTTTTGAGTCGCAAAGCTCAAGCTGCGCTGTACGGAAACGCTCAAAGAGTACAAAATTTTTCCCGAATAGATTATCACGAATGGTTTTGGCAAAAGGGACGGGATCGCCAATGACCATGATATCAATATCAGTGCAGCGTCTCTGCATGATCATATCACGGACATAGCCGCCGACCAGATAACATTTCAAGCCGTTTGTATCGGCAAGGTCACCGATACGGTAAAGTATTTCGGGGATTGATGCTCGTGAAGGTGTGGTCATTACGTGTTCTCTATGCAATGGGACAAGCAGTCATTCAAACGACGCTGCATTGGCCGCGATTTCGGCAGTGATTTTTCCAGCAACCATAATTGCTCTGCGTCCGTCGGCCGAACTGACAGCAACCGGAGTGTTGTTTCTAACTGCGTTGATGAATTGTTCGAGTTCATCGCGCAGCGCATTTATTTTTGGAACTTCCGGATGGATATAATCCAGAGCCATACCCTGCATGGCTTCCTGAATTTCACCGAACTGTTCAAGTATCTTGCGTGCAGCAAAGGACTTCAGAGGATTTTTAGAAGATAGTTCACTTTTTTTTACAAGTCGGAAGACTTCCGATTTGCCAGTTGTGAGGTCAAGTGAGGCATAGCTTTTCGGGTTCGTACCGAAAAAACGGAATTTGCGGTGTCGGCTGCGACTAAGGCGGCTGGCAGTAACATTTGCGGTTGCTCCGTTGACAAAGTCGATTCTGGCTGTTGCCATGTCGAGTTCATTTGAAAATACCCTGACCCCTGAAGCCGAGATATGCTTAATGTCGAATGGTATGAGCGAAAGAACCAGATCGATATCATGGATCATAAGGTCAAGCACAACCGATACATCGGTAACCCGCCTTGAAAAAGCACTCAATCGTTCAGCCTGAATATACATTGGCCGTCCGATATAGGGTTCAATCGCACGGATGGCAGGGTTAAAGCGTTCAATATGGCCAACTTGTATGCGCACCTGATTTTCTGCTTCGAGTCGTATAAGCTCATCAGCCTCTTCAACCGTCGTTGTTATGGGCTTTTCAATAAAGAGATGCAGTCCCTTCGGGAGCAGTGTGCGGGCAATGTTGAAATGCGAGCTTGTTGTGGTTGCAATAACGGCAGCATCGCATTCCAGTGCCAACAATTCAAGCGAACTTAAGGCAGGGACATTATATTTTAGTGCCATTTCCTCAGCGCGGTGACTGTCGAGGTCGTATATGCCTGCGCAATGAATATCCGGCCAGTCCCGGGCGATTTCCGTGAGAAGCTTTGTATGAAACTCACCGAGTTTGCCTACTCCGATAACGCCAATATTCATATTGTTTCCCTATTGTATCGATAATGTGGCTTGATCAGCTTTTTCAGGCATTGCTTACTTCAACTGAATGGCCGAGGGCTTCAATCTTATACTTGAACAGGCTGAGAGAAATGACTGCCCCTAAGATGGTCAGAATGCCGGCAACAATATAGGGAGCATGGAAATTCCAGCCGTAAAGAATACTTCCACTGAATGGTCCCATGATCCGTGCAAAAGAATTGACTGACTGTGAAAGGCCGAGAATCTGTCCCTGTTTCTCTTTGTAACTGTAAAGAGAAATCATGGAAAGGTTTATGGGGTTTACCAGGCTGGTGCCAACGGCAAAAAAGAAAAGGATAATAAGCCCAAGAGAAAAGAGTGATGTTTTTGGCAGGAAGGGAACAAAAAAGATACCTATAAAGCTGAAAAGGTGGCCCCAAAAGAAAAGCTTGTGCTCGCCCAGCATTTTTATAAGTTTGCCTATAAGTCCTCCTTGAACAACGACCGTCCAGATGCCTACATAGGCAAAAATGTAGCCTATCTGTTGATCGGAAGCCAGAAAATACTCTTTCCAGAGCAGGATAGAAGCTACCTGCATGTTTACAATGGCAAAAGTATAAATATAGTTTGATATCATCAGGAGAGCCAAGGGACGTGAACTGAATGCCAGCTTTAATCCATCGACATACTCTTTAACCTTTGTGCCGAGAAACTGTGATGTCGGTAGTTTCGTTTCGTTATCTTCTGAGCCTCGTTTCAAAAAGCCGAATTTCATTTTTTCAGCGCTTTTGTTGGACTCCGGAAGTAAAAAGATAGCTAGAATAAAGTCGATGCTGATAAGGGCTGCAGCAACATATCCTACCATCTGAATGCCATAATTATGCTTAAGAAGCCCTCCGATAACCGGCCCTATGATAAAACCAATACCAAAAGCAGCGCCCATCATTCCCATTGCTCCAGAGCGGCTTTTGCTGTCGGTCACATCAGTAATATAGGCCTGTGCTGCAGCAATGTTTGCTGATCCGATACCAGAAAGCCCTCGAGCAAATATGAGAAGCGGAATAGTGCTGGCATGGGAAAATACCAGATAGGATACTGCGGTGATAAAAATGCTGATAAGCATAACTGGACGCCGTCCAATTTTGTCGCTCAGCTTTCCCCACAAAGGCGAAAAGATAAACTGCATGATGGAAAAAATTGCAGCAATCAGTCCGATCATAAACGGATTTGCACCAAGGTCCTTGGCATAGGTTGGCAGAAGCGGAAGCACAATGCCAAACCCGATCAAATCCAGTAAAACTGTCAGGAGTAAAATGACCAGAGGAGAGCGCTTCATGCATGCATATTGTTTTGTTCCGCTAAAGGCTCAAAGATAAAAAAATTAACACCGATTCGCTTAAAAAATCAGGGAGCAGGTTTCACATGAGTATGGATTGTTTTGTATAACTGCTCAATTCCTTCAAGCACTCGAGGGCTGGGACGAAGAAAAAGGTTGTTGTCGAACCGGTCATAAACCCGATGATTTTTTACAGCTGCAACGTTCTGCCACCCGGGACGCTTCATGACATCATCAGAAGCTGACGATTGTTTTGCCATATACATACAAGCAATAACGTCGGGGTTTTTCTTAATGACCCATTCCTGTGATATTTCAAAATATTCCTTATTCACCACGTCGCCTATATTTTGACCACCAGCATAATTTATCAGAGCTGAGGTATAGCTTCCTTTTCCTCCTGTCCAGAAAGGATCGTTCCAGATTTCGAGGTAGACGGTATTTTTGTTGTTTTCCGCTTGTGCCTTGCTCTTAAACTTTGCCAGGCCATCACTGATTGTGAGAGCAAGACGGTCAGCCTCTTTCTTATGACCAGTCAGTATTCCGAGCTTTCTCAGCACCAACGGAATATCGTCAGGATTCTTACAGGTAAAGGTTTCTCTTTGTATTCCCAATCCCGATATTTTTTTCCCAATTTCTTTATCTGCCAAATCAACGTCAATAACCAAATCAGGGTGGATGGAGGCTAGCAGTTCAAGCGATGGACGGCCGAAAGCACCAACGATGGGAACACGGGCAGTAGCAGCAGGCCAGTCGCAGGCATTTGTTCTCCCAACTAGCTGATCGCCCGCCCCAATGGCAAAAATCATTTCAGTAAGGCTCGGGGCAAGGCTGATAATTCGAGGCTTGCCTGCTGGATGTGCAGACTGTTTTTCCTGTTTTTGGGTACATCCTGATGCGAAAAGGATGAGCAGCGAGAAATAACAAAAAACTATTGAACTACGACTTATGATGTTTCGCATATCTCATGTTTATGTTCTGGTGATTTGGGTGACGTGTCGCGGAGGGTAAAACCCTGGTTACACTCAAATGCTCAGTCAAAGTAAGACAGATAGGTAAGGAATGCAAAAGGATTAAGGGGATCCTTTTTATTCTCTTTACAGTTAAATTATAAGGTGAGAATCCGAGATGAAAGCCCGGATTTCCCTGAGGTCAAATGGAACATCGCAACAAATCAAATAAAATGGCTCTGCACAATCTTACGTATGTTCAGAAAATTCCAGTTTCCATCGATGAAGCATGGGCTTTTTTTTCCTCACCCAGTAATCTTGCCCGAATTACTCCTCCCGAAATGATGGTTACTATAACTAGCGGGACAGGTGAAGAGAGTATCTATCCCGGTATGATTATTTCCTATACTTTGTATCCGTTCATGATGATTCCTGTACAGTGGATCACGGAAATTGCCAGTGTCACCAAGCCCCAGTTTTTTGAGGATGTTCAGAAATCAGGGCCATACGAGTATTGGCACCACAAGCATTTTTTCAGAGAGATTCAGGGCGGTGTTGAAATGACCGATAAGCTGCAGTACTCATTGCCGATGAGTTTTTTTGGAGAACTTGTCAATACTCTGATTGTCAGTTTGAGGCTTCAGGAGGTCTTCAACTATAGAAAAAAAAGGATAGAGGAAATTTTAGGGCATTTGTGACTGGATTAACCCTTGAAAAAATAACCAAGGAATGCAAAAAGTTGTAACACTTTCAGTGGCCGATATAGCTGTTTTTTTTACCGGCGGGCTGGCTCTATTTCTTTATGGTATAAGGCTTATGAGCAGCGGCCTGAAAAAAGCATCGGGCGAAAGTGTGCGTCTGTTTATATCGAAAATAACAAGCAACCGCTTCTACGGCCTTCTTGCAGGGGCATTTGCTACTCTGATTGTTCAGAGCAGTAGCACCATTATTGCTACCCTTGTAGGGTTGGTACAGTCCCGGCTTATGACCTACAGTCAGGCATTAGCTGTCGTTCTTGGCGCTGAAATAGGCACAACCGCCATGGCGCAGCTCGTAGCCTTCAGTCTGCAGGATTATGCACTGATTTTTTTTGCGGCCGGTTTTGTGTTAAGTGTGGTTGGGAAATCTGAATCGCTTCGCTTTGCTGGTGAGGCACTTTCAGGGTTTGGTCTTTTGTTTTTCGGGCTCAAACTCATGTCTGAAGCTATGGCACCCCTTCAAAATTATGCGGAGTTTATCACGCTTCTGCACTATCTGGCAAATCCATTGCTCGGCGTTGCAGCGGGGATCGTAGTAACTGCTCTTATGCATAGCAGCGCAGCATTTATTGGGATTGTCATAACGCTTGCAATGCAAGGCTCACTGAGCCTTGAAACCGGTATTGCATTATTGCTTGGAGCCAATATAGGAACCTGTATTACGGCTGTAATCGCCAGTGCAGGAATGCAGCGTGCAGCCAAAAGGGTTGCGCTTGCCCAGGTGCTTTTTAATGCAAGTGGAGTACTCATTTTTCTGCCATTCATTCCGCAATTTGCAGACTTTATCCGCTTTGTTTCATCGTCTGTAAATCAGTCGGGAGCAGGAAAGCTTGCTTTTGAGGTGCCAAGGCAGATAGCCAATGCCCATACACTTTTCAATCTTTTTATGGCATTTTTTTTCCTGCCATTTCTTTCATTTTTTGATATGCTGCTTTGTCGGATAATTCCAGATAATCCTGATGAAACAAGACTGATTCCGGTAGTGAGGTATCTGAAGGATTCAGCATTATCCACACCAGTGCTTGCTCTCAGCTATGCAAAGGCTGAAGTTGCAAGAATGGGAGCGATTGCTGGTAAAATGGTCAGCGCTTCGCTTCACCCTTTTGTTAATGGCGAACCCGGTCATGATGTTGTTTTTCCAAATCTTTCCGTTATCAAGGGAATGATCATGAGAGAAGAGAAGCTTGATTTCCTTGAAAATCGACTTTCCGATTATCTCATTAAAATCAGTCTCAGCCAGCTTAATGAACAGGAATCCCGTGAAGTATTTGCTCTCTTGAATATCGTTAAGGATATCGAATCGATGGGAGATGTTATCGAAACCCTTGGGAGCAAGCTTGTGGAAAAAAAACGGGAGCTGAAAAGTGATTTGAGTGACGAAGGTAAATACGAGCTTATGGAGATTCATAGTCTGGTATCCATGGAAGTCGAACAGCTTGTCGTGGTATTGCAGAGTATGGACCCCCAAAAAGCCAGAAAAATTATTTCTGGAGATGAAAGGTTCAGGCAGCTTGTCGAACAGGCTGAAACCGCCCATCTGAAAAGAGTGTTTCTTCTCCCGGATGCTGAAATTACGCATGATATCCATATGGAGCTCATAAATATATTCGAACAGGTTCACCATTATTGCAAGAGCATTGCCGGGAGTATTCCAGGTACAGGTCAGCTTGTTCAATAACCTGTTGTTTCTTTGGGAAGAATTTATTATTTACTGCATCATAATTTGTTCTTTTGTTGTAGCTGGTGCCGGTTTAAAAGCCGGAGAATAGGGAATTACGTGAAAATCGTAAACTGTACCCGCAACTGTACAACGGTAGCCCACAAAGCCAGGCATGGCCACATGCAGAGGTTTTTGTTGGTTGTTTCAGGTCACTGCATTGTTTTCCACCATGGAAAACAGCGGGAAGGCACGGAACAGAAGTAAGCCGTTATAGTCAGGAGACCTGCCAGTTATTTTTGCATTACAAGATCGGACTACGGGTTATAGTCGGGGCAAAGCTGTACTTCTTTTGCATTGCTTTCCGCTTGATCTTTTTGCAAGGTATTTATTTTGAGATTATTCAGAACGATTAAAGGCTTTTGGCCCGTGGCGTTCAGGGTATTCTGTTTTTCAAAAAAATACCTTCTATGAAAAATCAGCTTCACAATGCTTTTCTCGATACGCCTGCCTTTTGGTAACCCCTGTCAGTTGATGTTTTTCTAAAACTGAAAACAGGTGAATTTTAACATGAACAAAAAAGTATTTCTTGTTGTAATGGCCGGTTTGCTCTGCAGCAAAGGAGTTTTCGGTGCAGAGCAGACTAAAAGCTTTACCGGAGATGAGATGATTGTTTCGGCTACGAAAACCCTCAATTCTATCAGCGATACCGGTGGTTCATCGGTAACAGTCATTACCTCTGAAGAGATCAAAAATTCCGGGAAACAAAGTGTCGAAGAGGTTATTAAGGGCACAGCAGGTATTGACGTGGCTGCAAATGGAGGCCCAGGTACGCTTGCAAGTGTTTTTTTAAGAGGAGCAGATTCAAAAAACACTCTTGTTCTTATTGATGGGGTCCCCGCAAACGATCCATCCGATGCTAATCGTGCTCCGAATTTTGCCAATCTAACGGTCGATAATATTGATCGAATTGAAATTGTGCGTGGTTCGGTCAGTTTTTTGTATGGGTCGAATGCATCCGCTGGGGTCATTAATATTCTTACCAAAAAGGGAACTTCCACTCCTGAGTCGTTTGCAGGGATTGAGGGAGGATCATACGGAACCTATAAAGTTTATGGAGGAACGAACGGCCAGCAAGGTATCCTGACTTATTCATTAGGAGCCTCAAGGTTAAAAACAGAGGGGTTTTCATCAGTTGATGAACACAATAAGAGGATCAATCCAACCGGAAAGTCTTTTGAAAAAGATGGATATGAAAATACAACCCTATCTGGAAACTTCGGCTTACGGTTGAACGAGCACATTTCTCTTGAAACAGTTCTCAGATATACAAAAGCCAATGTAGCTTACGATTATTCGGGATTTGATATATCCGGCCTCAATCAGGATTCTGAGCAGTTGAGTAGTCGTATCGCCTTGAAAATGAACTATAAACCACTGGTATCAACTCTCTACTATAATGTCATTGACCAGGATCGAACCTACCTCGACAGTGGCGCTGTGTCAAGCACGTTTAATGGTCACCGTTATGAAATAGGGTGGCAGGGTGATGTTACTGCTGCTGAAAACAATACAGTATCGGTAGGGTTAAATTATCAGCAGGAGAGTATGCGTAATGAAAGTTTTGGGGATTATGCATCATTATTTGATAAAGGCATTGGTTCGAATAGTGTTTTTCTGCAGGATCAGTGGCATATCGGCAGCCTGAATCTTATTGGTGGATTGAGGTATGAGGATAATGAAAAATTCGGAAGCAAGGGAACCTATCGGTTCGCACCATCCTACACCATCAATGATACTGTTCTGAAGTTCAGTTACGGAACCGGTTTCAGAGCCCCATCACTTTATGAACTCTATTCCCCTTACGGTAATGCACAGCTCCGAGCTGAAACCAGCTCCGGTTGGGATGCAGGTTTTGAACAGAAAGTTTCTGACCGGTTAAAGTTAGGGGCAACCTATTTCCGCATGGATTTTGATAACCGAATTGATTTCGACCTTTCAACCTATACCTACGCCCAAGTTGCAGGCATCACAAAAACTTACGGTGTGGAAAGTTTTGTAGAATGGAAACCGGTCGATCCACTCCTTTTTGCATTCAATTATACCTATACATCAACCGCGGATCCTCTTGGTAGTGAGCTGTTGAGACGTCCAAAAAACAAGGTCGGGTTGACGGGAACCCGCAAGTTGTCCTCAAAGGTAAAAGTCAGCACAAATATGCAGTGGGTAGGAACACGCACCGATAGTGGTGTTGATGGTATGCGTAGAGGCCAGCTTCCAAGTTATTTTCTTCTGAACTTGACAGGGTCCTATCATTTAGCCGACAAGGTTGATCTTTATGGCAGGATCGACAATGTGTTTAACAACTATTATGAAGAGGCTTGGGGTTATGCAACTCCAGCACGCTCTGCCTATGCAGGAATCAAGGTTACTTTTTAGTGGAGCTTCATTTTCAAACATAAAACAAACTGTTATGAATATGTCTATTACCGAAGCGGAAAGAGAGGCTCTCTACAAAGTGATTTACAGTCGCCGTGATGTTAGAGGGCAGTTCTTGGCTGATCCAGTACCGGACGGGGTTATAGCCCGTCTGCTGGACGCTGCCCACCATGCGCCAAGTGTCGGGTTCATGCAACCTTGGGACTTTATTGTTGTTAAAGATAAAGAGGTTCGTCAGAAAGTCAAGGATGGTTTTGAAATAGCTCATGCTGAAGCAAGAGAGAAGTTCACTGGTGAAAAGCAGGAAGCTTATCGGTCTTTCAAGCTTGAAGGTATTATGGAGTCGCCGCTTGGGATTTGTGTTACCTGTGACCGGTCGCGTACAGGAGAGGTTGTGATAGGCAGAACAGCGAATCCAGAAATGGATCTTTACAGTTCAGTTTGCGCAGTTCAGAACCTCTGGCTTGCAGCAAGGGCTGAAAACCTTGGCGTCGGGTGGGTGAGCATTATTCATCATGATCATATCCGAGAGGCACTTGGCATTCCAGCACATATTATGCCCGTAGCCTATCTTGCCATTGGTTACGTCAGCTTTTTTCATACAACACCTGAACTTGAGCAAGCCGGATGGTTGCCAAGAATGGAGCTTAATTCTTTAGTCCACCACGAAACATGGTAATGTCTCAAAAAAAATTTCGCGCACTTGCAGTATTGGGTACAGGGTCTGACGTTGGTAAAAGCATTGTTGCAACTGCACTTTGCCGCATTTTCAGTAATGCAGGTATCGATGTTGCGCCATACAAGGCTCAAAATATGTCAAACAACTCCGGTGTGACGCCTGAGGGGTATGAAATCGGTCGGGCGCAGATTGTCCAGGCCGAGGCAGCCCGTGTTGTACCTACAGCTGATATGAATCCAGTGCTTCTTAAACCGAATTCTGATACCGGTGCACAGGTGGTGCTGCAGGGAAAGGTTTGCACTACCGAGACGGCACAAGGGTATTTCAGGGATACCACGCCGTGGGCTGCAGCCGCGAAAGAGAGTCTTGATCGGTTGATGCAGAAGCATGAACTTGTGGTCATTGAAGGGGCAGGCTCCTGTGCTGAAATGAATCTCTATGAGAGGGACTTTGTGAATTTCAGAACTGCCAAGGCGGCAGGAGCCGCCGTGATCCTCGTGGCCGATATTGACAGGGGAGGGGTTTTTGCTCAGGTGGTCGGAACGCTTGCAATCATTCCTCCAGAAGACAAGGCTCTGGTTAAAGGAGTTATTATCAATCGTTTTCGAGGTGATATCGATCTGTTTAAAGATGGTGTGACCATGCTTGAATCGATGACTGGGGTTCCTGTTCTCGGGGTTATTCCCTATTTCCGGGGTTTCAGCATTGATGCCGAAGACGCCGTACCACTCTCTACCAAGGTTGATCCTCCAGGTGAACCGGAAGCAGGAAAAATCGGGGTTGCGACCATCTATTTTCCCCATATATCGAATTTTACCGATCTCTCTCCTCTTGAGCATGATTCTTCAGTTGATCTGCATTATCTCCATTACCCCCGATCGCTGAAAGGGTATAAGGCACTTATTCTTCCAGGATCTAAAAATGTGCGAGGTGATCTTGACTGGCTTTTTTCGCTGGGTTGGGAACAGGAAATTCGAGCGTTCAAGGATCAGGGAGGTATTATCATGGGCATTTGTGGAGGGTATCAAATGCTGGGGAGTACCATTGCCGACCCCCATGGTGTTGAGGGCCCTATCGGTATCAGCACGGCCCTTGGTCTTCTGAAGGTTGATACCGTACTTGAAAAGGAGAAATGCCTTTCAAATGTTCGAGGCGTCATTGCAGGTGAAAATTGCGAGGCACGTGGGTATGAAATTCATCAGGGTCAGAGTGTTGTTTCAGGTGAGTGCGTCCCATTTATCAAGGTTTCAGCCCGAAATAACAGCCCGGAAGATGCTGCAGATGGTGCGGTAAGTGAGGATAGAACAGTCATCGGCACCTATTTTCATGGTATATTCGATGAACCTGCGGTAAAACAATGGTTTCTCTCACTTGTGCAGCCATCATACCGCTCCGACATGCATGAAAACGGGGTTCAGGAAAACTACCAACTGCTTGCTGCACATTTTTCTGCTCATCTTGATCTTGATAAGGTTTTTAAAATTGTTGATCAACCACCGCTTCCATGACGAGCCTTTATTACCATAAACATGGTGGAGCCGGCATAAAAAGTAATAAGGAAGGGGATCTTGAGGTTCTTGACTTCAGTGTTAATATCAGTCCGATTTTACCTCCGATTGGCTCACTGTCACTTGATGCGTTTTCTCTGCAGAGCTATCCTTCAATCGATGGACGGGGTGTAAAGGATTATTATCAAGGCAGGTATGATATCGATAGCGCCATGGTGCTACCACTCAATGGCGCTATTGAAGGGATTTATTTGCTCCCAAGAGCGCTACAACTACGCCGTATCGCAGTGCTTTCTCCATCATTTTACGAGTACGAACGAGCAGGGAGAATCGCTGGAGGAGAGATTGTTTTTGTGCCCCTTGAAGCTGACAACGGTTTTAAGCTCCCAGGGATAGAAGTGCTGGCTGATGCATTGCGCCATGCAGATGCATTTTTTGCAGCAAATCCCAATAACCCTACAGGGACGGAAGTACCTCCCGAAATTATTATGGCATTGGCAAGCCGCTTCCCTGATAAATGGTTTATTATTGACGAGGCATTCATACAGTTTACCCCTGCTTTTCCCGATAACTCCCTGATGGGTAAAGTAAAAGCGCTCAAAAATGTCATAGTGGTGCACTCGCTCACAAAGTTTTATGCACTTCCAGGTTTGCGACTTGGAGCAGTGATCGCTCACCCAGCTGTTATCAAGGAGCTTCTTGACTATAAGGAACCATGGACGGTAAATTCCATTGCCGAGTCGGTTGCTGCCAGGCTGTTGGAATGCAGTGCATATGAAGAGTCGCTACGCGCCATGATTTTTTCTGAAAAAGAAAGAATATCAGCATCATTATCAATACTCGAGGGCATGAAACTTATTAGGGGAGTCGCAAATTTTTTTCTTGCTCAATGGCAGAGAGGGTGCTCTCTTGATGAACTGCTTCTTTATCTTAAAGGTTGTGGAATTCAGGTAAGAGATTGCCGGAATTTTTCAGGCTTGGAAGTTAACTATTTCAGGTTTGCAGTCAGAACGCCCATCGAAAACAGCCGTTTTCTAAGCGCGCTGCATGCTGCAGCTGTATCACTAAAATTGTGATGAGTCGTTATGGCATTCATGGATGAGTTTATTCTCCCTTTGGCATTCACTCTCGATCTCAGCTTTGGCGATCCTCGATGGATGTTCCATCCTGTCAAAGCGATCGGCTGGCTTGCCCATAGAGCTGAAACATGGCTTCGAACCACCAACCTGCCACTTCGTTTCGCGGGGGTTCTCGCAGTTATTATTGTAGTAGGCGGCTCTGCCTTTTCAGCCTGGATGCTCATTACTCTCTTAAGCCATCTGCACCGAGTCGCAGGGCTTGCCCTGAGCATTTACCTGCTCTACAGCTCTTTTGCCGTCCGGGACCTTGGCGATCATGCCGGCGCCGTGCAGGAAGCCCTTGAAGCAGGTGATAGAGAGTTGGCACGCGAGAAGGTAGCCCTTATGGTTGGTCGCGATACGGCATTGTTAGATGAATATGGTATAGCGCTTGCTGCAACGGAGAGTATTGCAGAAAATTGCGTTGACGGTGTAACCGCACCTTTATTCTATGGGCTGTTATTTGGTCCCGTCGGCGCAATAGCCTACAAAGCCATCAACACACTCGACTCCATGTTCGGTTATAAAAATGAACGCTACCTTGAGTTTGGATGGGCTGCTGCAAAGCTGGATGATGTAGCCAATTATCTTCCTGCACGATTGAGCGTGTTGCCGATCGCAGTTGCGGCACTTATTGGTAAACTAAAGTTTTTCGATACGTTTCGGGCTGTTTTTAGAGGGGCACGGCTTCATGCAAGCCCCAATTCAGGTTACCCCGAATCAGCATTTGCTGGTGCACTGGGGGTTACTCTTGGCGGTGAAAGAAGTTATGGGGGAGTTGTCTCTCAGGCTCCTCTGCTAGGTGTCAAGCCGGTACAGTGTACTCCACTCATAATAAGGCAGAGTATTGCGCTGATGTGGATGACCGCCGTTCTCTTTCTTGGGGCAGGTGTGGCCATCAGATTTTTATTGTAATCGGTATGTTGAACTCCGAAAATAAAACAGGGTATGAAAAAACAAAGGATTCTGATTTTTACCGGAAACGGCAAGGGAAAAAGTACCGCAGCATTTGGTATGCTGGCAAGAGCGCTGGGACACGGGATGCGAGCAAGAGTGATTCAGTTTGTCAAATCCGATGATACGGTCGGCGAACAGAAGTTTTTCAGTCATCTTGACGGGGTTGAGTGGGAGCAGTTCGGCAAGGGGTTTCTCCCGAGGGATCCTCAAAGTCTAAGTATGGAGGAGCATAGGGCTGCTGCCCGTGAAGGGTTGGAAGTCGCCATTACTGCTCTTTTGTCACCCAAGTATGATTTCGTGCTTCTTGATGAACTTTGTTTTGCATTGAGCACGAACCTTATAGCGATCGAGCCTCTTCTTGACGCGCTCCGTTTAGTTACGAATGGTAAAATTGTAGTAATAACCGGCAGAAATGCTCCCGATGCTCTCATTGCCGTTGCCGATACGGTTACAGAGATGAGGATGATCAAACATGCCTATGAACAGGGGATTCCTGCAATGAAGGGTGTTGAAAACTGATGGGTATGAAGGATCCACAGCTCTGTCAGGATAACAGCTTTACTGGTAAAAATCATATAAAAGCATGGCTCAGGATTGTTCTTTTTTTTGCAGTAGTCCTTGTTTTGCTTGCACTCTCCATGCTTCTTGGCCCATCAGGCATCGGAATCCCCGATATGCACTCATCTTCTGGTAGTGCAATTCTTTCTCTCCGTTTCAGCCGTCTCCTGATGGGACTGATGACAGGAGCAGCCTTGTCGGCATCCGGCGTTGTTTTTCAGGCCCTTTTGCGTAATCCGCTAGCTGAACCTTATGTACTCGGGGTAAGCGGTGGGGCTGGTCTTGGGGCGACCCTCAGTATTCTTGCAGGGTCGGGAGTGTTTGTTGCCCTCAGCCTTCCTGTCGTAGCCTTTATTGCGGCTGTTTTGACGTTGATTGTAGTATACGGTATCGCAAGTCAGGGTTCAAGTGGTCATCCTTCCGTGTACAGTCTTATTCTCAGCGGAGTCATCGTCAGTTCTATCTGCTCAAGCGTTATTATGTTTCTTGTCTCTACGGCAAGCGTAGAAGGAATGCACAATGTCATCTGGTGGATGCTTGGCAGCCTGCAACCGGTTACTACCGCTCAGCAGCAGCTTTCGGCTATCCTTATTCTTGGAGGGCTTGGAGGCATCTGGATGCTTTCCCCACGGCTCAATGCCCTTGCGCTCGGTCGTGAAATGGCTCATTATCAGGGAATGCATGCCGATCGTGTACTCGTTGCAGGCTTGCTTTTTGCAACACTGCTGGCAGCAACTGCTGTTTCCCTTTCAGGGATGATAGGGTTTGTGGGTCTTATTGTACCGCATGTCATGCGAGCGTTTTTTGGACCCGATCACCGAAAGCTTGTGCCCCTTGCGGCGCTTGGCGGAGGAACATTTCTAGTATTGTGCGATGCTCTGGCCAGGACCCTGCTTGCACCTATTGAGATTCCAGTCGGCGTTGTGACCGCCCTTGCAGGGGGGCCTTTTTTTCTGATTATTCTGCAACGAAGAATGAAACAAGCCTGGATCGCATAGAATGGAACAAAATGCTTTGACCTTTAAGGATGTTTCCGCAGGATACAAGAATCGTAAGGTACTCGATCATATATCCTTCAGTGTCAGAGAAGGGGAGTTTGTCTCCCTTATCGGTCCGAACGGTTGCGGAAAAAGCACGCTTTTAAAAACCGCAGCTGCGTTATTGAAACCTTTGTCAGGAGTTGTTGAATTGTTTGGCCAGGATGTTCACCGCATCAAACCAGCAGTTCGTGCATCACTTCTTGGTGTTGTCCCCCAAAAAATAGAGTCACCAATGGCATTTACTGTCAGCCAGATTGTGATGAACGGCCGAATAGGCTCTATGGGGAGATGGGGAACCATGTCGCCCCATGATCATGATCTTGTTGAGCGCTCAATGATTTACACTGATGTTCTAGGCCTTCGAGAGCGCTATTTTACAGAACTCAGCGGTGGAGAACAGCAACGCGTTGCCTTGGCAATGGTGCTCGCGCAGGACCCGAAAATCATTATGCTTGACGAGTCAATATCCCATCTGGATATCAACCACCGACAGGAAGTCCTCCAGATTCTTATGAATCTTAATCGTGAAAAACGGATGACAATTCTCCTGGTGAGCCATGACCTTACGCTTTCAGCCAGTATCTCTGACAGGTTTTTGCTTATGGATTCCGGCACAATGATAAAAGCAGGTACTCCTGCCGAGGTGTTGGAGCCGAAACCCGATTCAAGTTGGCTCGGGATGCAGCCCGAATCTTCTCCTTCAATTGAGCGCTCA